>NZ_VIRJ01000029.1:0-133705 GCF_006874435.1 Microbispora sp. KK1-11
ATCGCCTCCACCACCCCCGCCGCCAACCCACCCTCAGCGAACTTCTCCCGCACCCGGGGCAGACGCGCCAACTCCACCGCCAAGGTCAGCAGACGCCCAGCCCCCGCGACGCTCATCCCCGCGGCGGTGCGCAGCCAACTACGGGTGGAGGCATGCCCATGCTGCTTGGCCTGCCCCGCACCATGCACCCGCCCCACCCGATCCGCCAACGCACACGTGATCCGATCCCGCGCGAACAGCAACTCCTCAGCCTCAGCAAGACAGATATCCGCATCGTCCGGCAACGGCGCCAACGCCAACGCCTGCGCCGAGTCACGAAGAGAACCCACCAGCACCCACGACGACCGGCCCTTCTCCCGGCTGTCCCGACCGGCGGCGGGCGCGCCGTCGCTGGTGTCCTCGCCGCCCGTGAGCCCGCTGTCGGTGCTGCTGTCGGTGCTGCTGCCGGTGCTGTGGTCGGTGGTGCCGGCAGCGTCGCCGAGGATCGGAAAATGCTCGCGGGCGAGCGAACCTTCGGATGACCACAGCGGGGAATCGGCCGTCAGCTGATCCCACCAGCCCTCATCCGTCTTATTCGTACGACGAGGGCGATCAGGATCCAGATCGAACAGATCCATTACACCCCCTCCGTCAATTCGAAAACCTGTGTGAATTTTCTCATCACCGCAGGTCGTCGAGCAACCGGACGAAGCGATTAGCTGGAGTTACAGGTGGGAGGCGAGGGTGAGGTCAGGGCCAGGTCCTGGCGGTTGCGGCGAAGACATCCGGGTCGCTCGCCACGGGAAGGACGCAGACCAGTTGGCCGCCGGGTACGCGCAGCACATGGCAATCCAGCCAACGCGCCACCTGCGTGGCGCCGAGAGCGGTCAGCCGTGCGGTCTCGGCCTCGACGTCGTCGGTCTCGATGTCCAGGTGGTATCGGGGTGCGCCGTCGATGGCCTGTACGGCGACGGTGAGCCCCGCAATCGCCTCGTGCAGCGAGATGAACTGCGGCTCCTCGGGATCGACCCGGGTGGGAACGCCGAGGGCGGCGGACCAGAAGGCCGCGGCCTCGCCGGCCTCGTCCTCGGGGGAGTCGATCAGAATGGCGTAGACGCGGCTCCGATGCATGCCCACACACTAGGACAGCAAGATCGGGCCGCGGCGGGCGTGATGATTCACCAGAGGGGCAGGCCGCTGCTCAGCCCCAGTGGTCGCCCCAGCCCCACAGGTTGGGGCCGAGAGCGGCCGCCTGGTCGTCCTGCTCCACGCCGAACCGGCCGCGGAAGAACAGCATCGGACGCTGCTCGATGTCGACGGTCTCGAGCTCGCGCACATGGCCGATGATCACGTCGTGGTCGCCGGCGACGTGCACGTCGCGCACATCGCCGTGGACACGCAGCAGCACCTGCCGCAACGCCGGAGTGCCCCAGCGCGAAAGGTCCCAGTCGAGTCCCGCGAACTTGGCGCCCTTGCTGGAGCCGAACCGGCCGCAGAGGTCGACCTGGTCCTCACCGAGGACGTTCACGCAGAAGCGGCCCGACTTCCTGATCCGCGGCCAGGCGCGGCCCTTGTGGTCGGCACAGAAGAGGATCAGCGGCGGTTCGAGGGACACCGACGCGAACGACTGGCAGGCGAAGCCCACCGGTTCGCCGTCGTCGAGGCCCGTGACCACGGTCACGCCGGTCGCGAACATGCCCAGCGCGCGCCGGAACTCGGCCGGCGTCGGCGGCGCCGCCTCGGTGAACTCGGGGTCGGCGGGTGCAGCGGTCATGGACTCACCTCGCGTGCGTGTCTGTCGGTGCCTCAGGTAACGAACTTACAAACCCCCTCGTGGGCGGATCGCATGGGGATCCCGGTCAATGGAAGCCGCGTACGGGCGGGGTCACGGTCCGAGCAGGTCACCGGGCCTGCCCGCCCCGGTCTCGCTCATCGGGATGATCGCCCTGTTCGCGGCGTCTGTCCAGTTAGCGTCACGGAATCCGACACTCCTGCGATTCGGGACGGACGATGACGGAGCTGACCTACGAGTCGACCCTGCGGGAACTCGCGACCGATCAGGGCGTACTGCGCTACCACGAGGCCGGACAGGGCCCGCCGCTGCTGCTTCTGCACGGCTCGGGCCCCGGGGTCACCGGCTGGCGCAACTATCGCGGCAACCTGGCGACGTTCGCCGAGCACTTCCGCTGCCTGGTGCTGGAATTCCCCGGATTCGGAGTCAGTGACCCGACCGACCAGCATCCGATGGCGGCCGCGAACGGCGCGGTGATCCGCTTCCTCGACGGGCTCGGGCTCCAGCAGGTCGACGTGATCGGCAATTCGATGGGCGGGATCGTGGGCACGCAGGTGGCGCTCGCCCACCCCGACCGGGTCCGCCGCCTCGTGACCATCGGCGGCATAGGCCGCAACATCTTCAGCCCCTCGCCGGGCGAGGGCATCAAGCTCCTGATGGAGTTCACCGAGGAGCCCACCCGCGAGCGGCTCGTCCAGTGGCTGCACTCCATGGTGTACGACCCGGCCCTCGTCACCGAGGAGCTGATCGAGGAGCGCTGGGCGCTGGCCACCGAGCCGGAGACGCTCGCCGCCGCGCGGCGGATGTACGGCAAGGCCGCCTTCGCCGCCGGTCAGAAGGCCGCCGCGAAGTCGGACGCGCCGCCCTACTGGGCCATGCTGCACGAGCTGAAGGCCAGGACGCTGATCACCTGGGGCCGCGACGACCGGGTCAGCCCCGTCGACATGGCGCTCCTGCCGATGCGGACGATCCCTGACGTCGAGGTCCACGTGTTCCCCAACTGCGGCCACTGGGTGATGATCGAGCAGAAAGCCGCATGGGAGAGCGTCGTGCTGGCCTTCCTCACCAGGAAGGACGAGCCGTGACCACCTGGGATGAGGAGTTCGACCTCGTCATCGTCGGCAGCGGCGGCGGAGGCATGGCCGCCGCGCTGACCGCGCACGACAGCGGGCTGTCGTGCGTCGTGGTCGAGAAGGGTGCCAAGTTCGGCGGCAGCACCGGCATCTCCGGCGGCGGGATCTGGATCCCCAACAACCCGACCCTGCGGGCGAGGGGGCACGACGACAGCCGTGAGTCGATCCGCCGCTACCTCGACCTGCTGACCGAGGGCCGCGTCCCGGCCGCCAGGCTCGACGCGTACGTCGACAACGGCCCGGCGGCGATGGAGTTGCTCGAGAAGAGCAGGTGGATGCGGTTCTTCTGGGTGAAGGGCTACGCCGACTACCACCCGGAGTACGAGGGCGGCCGGCCGCTCGGCCGGTCGATCGAGGCCCTGCCGTTCGACACCCGCAAGCTGGGCGAGGACGAGAAGTACCAGCGGCCGAACAGCATGAAGGGCCCGCTCGGCCTGTGGATCACCGCGAAGGACTATCACGACCTGGCCATGGTCAAGCGCACCTGGCGCGGCCGCTGGGCCTCGGTCGTCGCGGCCTGGCGGGTGTCGTCGAACGTGATCCGCCGCCGTCACATGGCCACCGGCGGGCGCGCCCTGGTCGCGCGGCTGCGGATGGCGCTCAAGGACGCGGGCGTCCCGCTGTGGCTGAAGACGCCGATGACCGACCTCGTCACCGACGACGACGGGGTGGTCACCGGCATCGTGGCCCGGCGCGAGGGCACGACGATCCGCGTCCGCGGCCGGTACGGCGTGCTCCTGGCGACCGGCGGCTTCGACCACAACGCGCAGTTGCGTGAGAGGTATCTGCCGGAGGGCGCAAAGCCCGACTTCGGCATGGGCGCCAGGGAGAACACCGGTGACGGCATCCTGGCCGGTGAGCGCGTCGGTGCCGCCCTCGACCTGATGGACGACGCCTGGTGGATGCCGGCCGTACGGCATCCGGCGGGGGCGACGATCCCGCTGGTGTCCGAGCGGTGCATCCCGCCGTCGGTCATCGTGTCGGGGGACGGGCGGCGGTTCACCAACGAGTCCGCGCCGTACGTGAACTTCGTGCACGAGCAACTGGCCGGCGGGCACGTCCCGGCCTGGTTCGTGATGGACGCCAAGGCGCGGGCGCGTTATCCGTTCGCGCAGATCCTGCCGGGCATGCCGATTCCCCAGGAGTTCTACGACCAGGGCATCGCGTTCCGGGCCGGCACGATCGCCGAACTGGCGGGGAAGATCGGCGTTCCGGCGAACGCCCTGGCCGAGACCGTCGAGCGCTTCAACGGCTTCGCCCGCACGGGCAAGGACCTGGACTTCGGCCGGGGAGACAGCGCCTACGACCGCTACTACGGCGATCCCACGCTGAAGAACCCCAACATCGACGTGATCGACAAGGCGCCCTACTACGCGTTCCGCATCGAGGTCGGCGACCTCGGCACCAAGGGCGGCCTGGTGTGCGACGAGCACAGCCGGGTGCTGCGGGCAGACGGCGCGCCCATCGAGGGCCTGTACGCCACGGGCAACACCTCGGCGTCGGTGATGGGCAACGAGTACGCCGGCCCGGGGGCCACGATCGGCCCGTCCATCGTCTTCGGCTACATCGCCGCGTGCCAGGCGGCCCTGCGGGCGCGTACGACGAGCACGGCCAGGACGTGACCGCGGTGGCAGAGGCGACTGCGGCCGAGACGACGCAGCCGGGACCACTCAGGGTGCGGGTGGTGGAGGTGATCCGCGAGACCGCCGACGCCCACTCGCTCGTGCTGGAACCCGCCGGGGGAGACGCGGCCAGGCTCGCCTACAAACCCGGACAATTCCTGACGATTCGGGTGCCCACCACGCGGCCCGAGGGTGCGGCGCGCTGCTACTCGCTCAGCAGTTCACCGGTGTGCGACGACAAGCTGAAGGTGACGGTGAAGCGCACCCGGGGCGGCTACGGGTCCAACTGGATCTGCGACAACGTCGCGGAGGGCGACGTGCTGGAGGTGCTGCGGCCCTCGGGACTGTTCACCCCCGCCTCGCTCGACGAGGACCTGCTGCTGCTCGCGGGCGGCAGCGGCGTCACGCCGGTGATGTCGATACTCAAGTCGTGCCTGCGCGGCGGGACCGGCGCGGTCGTGCTCGTCTACGCCAACCGGGACGAGAGCTCGGTGATCTTCCGGGACGAGCTGGTCGCGCTGGCCGCCGAGCACGGCGACCGGCTGACGGTCATCCACTGGCTGGAGTCGGTGCAGGGCCTGCCGACCGCGGCGGGCCTGGCCGGCCTGACCCGGCCGTACGCCGGGCGGCAGGCGTTCGTCTGCGGCCCCGGGCCGTTCATGGATCTGGCCGTCGAGGTCCTGACCCGGCAGGGGACGCCGCCGGAGCGCGTCCACGTCGAGAAGTTCGAGTCGCTGACCACCGACCCGTTCGCGGAGACCGAAGTGGTGCTCGACTCGGCGGGTCCCGCCGGCACGGTCGAGGTCGAACTCGACGGCGAGACGCGGACCCTGGCCTGGCCGCGAGGCAACAAGCTGCTCGACGTGCTGCTGCAGGCCGGGCTGGACGCGCCGTACTCCTGCCGCGAGGGCTCGTGCAGCGCGTGCGCGTGCGTGCTGCTGGAGGGCGAGGTCGAGCTGGAGCACAACACGGTGCTCGACAGGCAGGACCTCGCCGACGGTCTGATCCTGGCCTGCCAGGCGATCCCGCTGAGCGGCCGGCTCAAGGTCACCTACGACGCCTGAGCCATGTCGGTTTCGGCGCCTCCGGCGCCGGTGCCGGAGCAGACCGGCTCCCACTCAGCGGGAGACGGCCGGGCGGCACGGCGGCCGTGACGCGACCCTTTGACCATCAGTAGGACACGAGGGAGGACCCCGATGCTGAACGAGGCGCTGCGGGCGGACGCGGCCGGGCGGCTGCGGGCGGCCGAGCGGGACCGGGCGCCGATCGAGCCGCTGACCGGCACCTACCCGGACATCGACGTGGTGGACGCCTACGAGATCCAGCTCGCGAACATCCGCGGGCGCCTGGCGGCCGGGGCCCGCGTGTACGGGCACAAGGTGGGGCTGTCCTCCCCGGTGATGCAGCGGATGATGGGCGTGGACGAGCCCGACTACGGCCACCTGCTCGACGACATGGTGCTGGCGCAGGACGAGCCGATCGAAACGGGGCGATACTGCTACCCCCGGGTCGAGGTCGAGATCGGCTACGTGCTCGGAGCGAGCCTGCCCGGCGAGGACTGCACCGAGGAGGATGTGCTCGCCGCGACCGAGTACGTCGTGCCGAGCATCGAGCTGATCGACAGCCGCATCACGGACTGGCGGATCCGCCTGGCCGACACCATCGCCGACAACGCGTCCTCCGCCGGGGTGATCCTCGGCGACGCCAGGGTGAGCCCGAAGGGGATGGACCTGGCCGACATCGAGGCCGTGCTGTACTCCGGGGACACGGAGATCGCGCGGGGCAACACCAGCGCGGTGCTCGGGAACCCCACCACCGCCGTGGCCTGGCTGGCCAGGAAGGTCGCCTCGTTCGGGGTCAAGCTCGAGGCCGGGCACGTCGTCCTCCCCGGGTCCTGCACCAGGGCCGTGGACGTGCGCCCCGGCGACGTCTTCCGCGCCGAGTTCGCCGGGCTCGGCTCCGTGTCCGCTCGCTTCGAATAATCCGGATAAGAGGACTTCCATGAGTAAGGCGACCGCCGCGATCGTCGGCTCGGGCAACATCGGGACCGACCTGATGTACAAGCTGCTGCGCTCGGCGCACATCGAGCCGCGCTGGATGATCGGCGTGGACCCCGACAGCCCCGGGCTGAAGCGGGCCGCAGACAATGGGCTGATCACCTCGGCCGAGGGCGTGGACTGGCTTCTGGCGCAGGACGAGCGGCCCGGCATCGTCTTCGAGGCGACCTCGGCGTACGTGCACAGGGAGAACGCGCCGAAATACCGCGAGCTGGGCATCCAGGCGGTCGACCTGACCCCGGCCGCGCTCGGGCCCGCCGTGGTGCCCGCCGTCAACCTCGGTGCCCACCTCGACGCCCCGAACGTCAGCCTGATCACCTGCGGCGGCCAGGCGACGATCCCGATCGTCCACGCCGTCTCGCGGGTCACCGAGGTCGCGTACGCGGAGATCGTGGCCAGCGTGGCCTCTCCGTCGGCCGGTCCCGGCACCCGCGCCAACATCGACGAGTTCACCAAGACGACCGCGCGCGGCATCGAGACGATCGGCGGCGCCGCGAAGGGCAAGGCCATCATCATCCTCAACCCGGCCGAGCCGCCGATGCTCATGCAGGACACGATCTTCTGCTCGATTCCCGTCGACGCCGACCGGGACGCCGTCGCGGCCTCGATCAAGGAGGTCGCCGCCGATGTCGCGTCGTACGTGCCCGGATACCGGCTGCGGACCGAGCCCCAATTCGACGACCCGACGGCGGTCAGCGGCGGGCTCGCCCGCGTCGCGGTGTTCGTCGAGGTCGAGGGCGCGGGCGACTTCCTGCCGCCCTACTCCGGCAACCTCGACATCATGACGGCCGCCGCCACCAAGGTCGGCGAGGGCTTCGCGCAGCGCATCCACGCATAAGGAGATCGACCATGCCCTACAGCGCCGACCTCGACATCAGGGTCACCGACTCGTGTCTGCGGGACGGCTCGCACGCCAAGCAGCACCAGTTCACCGTCGAGCACGTGCGGTCGATCGTGGCCGCGCTGGACGACGCGGGCGTGCCGGTCATCGAGGTGACGCACGGCGACGGCCTCGGCGGCTCGTCGTTCAACTACGGATTCAGCCACACCCCGGAGCAGGAGCTGATCAAGGCGGCGGTGGCCACGGCCAAGCGCGCGAAGATCGCGTTCCTGATGCTGCCCGGTGTCGGCGTCAAGGACGACATCCGCGAGGCGGCCGACAACGGCGCGAGCATCTGCAGGATCGCCACCCACTGCACCGAGGCCGACGTCTCGATCCAGCACTTCGGGCTGGCCAGGGAGCTCGGTCTGGAGACGGTCGGGTTCCTGATGATGTCGCACAGCCGGCCGCCGGAGGTCCTGGCCGAGCAGGCCCGGATCATGGCCGACGCCGGCTGCCAGTGCGTGTACGTCGTCGACTCGGCCGGGGCGCTGATCATGGAGCAGACGACCGAGAGGATCGCCGCGCTCGTGGCCGAGCTGGGGGACGACGCCCAGGTCGGCTTCCACGGCCACGAGAACCTCGGGCTCGGGGTGGCCAACTCGATCCTCGCCGTACGGGCCGGGGCGAAGCAGATCGACGGCTCGGTGCGGCGGTTCGGCGCCGGCGCCGGCAACACGCCGCTGGAGGCCTTCGCGGCCGTCACCGACAAGCTCGGCATCCGCACCGGCATCGACACCCTCAAGATCATCGACGCTGCGGAGGACGTGGTCCGTCCGATCATGGACGGTGAGTGCCTGCTCGACCGGCTGACCCTGACGATGGGCTACGCGGGCGTCTACTCCAGCTTCCTCAAGCACGCCGACCGTCAGGCGAGGAAATACGGCGTGTCCGGCGCCGAGATCCTCGTGGAGGCCGGCCGCCGCAAGCTCATCGGCGGACAGGAAGACCAGCTCATCGAAATCGCGGTCGCCCTCGCGGCGAAGAAGTGAGAAAAGCCATGGCCAACCCGGTACTCGAAGCGATCACACAGCGCGCCGACGAGATCAGCGCGCTCGGCCCCTCCAACGAGGCGCTGTGCCGGCTGGACGACCAGACGGCCAAGGTGCTGCGGGAGGCCGGCGTCATCCGGATGCTCCAGCCGAAGACCCACGGCGGCTTCGAGTTCCACCCCCGCGACTACGCCGAGACGATCATGAAGATCGCCGGCCTCGACGGGTCGACCGGCTGGGTGGCGGGCGTCGTGGGCGTGCACCCCTGGGAGATGGCGTTCGCCGACCCCCGCGTCCAGCAGGAGATCTGGGGCGAGAACCAGGACACCTGGATCGCCTCGCCGTACGCGCCGATGGGCATCGCCCGGCCGGTCGACGGGGGCTACATCTTCAACGGCCGCTGGCAGTTCTCCTCGGGCACCGACCACTGCGACTGGATCTTCCTCGGCGGCATGCTCGGCGACGCCGAGGGCAAGATGGCCCAGCCGCCGGCCTCGCTGCACCTCATCCTGCCCAGGTCCGACTACGAGATCGTCGAGGACTCCTGGAACGTCGTGGGACTGCGCGGCACCGGCAGCAAGGACATCATCGTCAGGGACGCGTTCGTCCCCGACTACCGGGTCATCCCGTACAACAAGGTCGTGGACGGCAGCCAGGCCAAGGAGGCCGGGCTGACCAACCCGCTCTACCACCTGCCGTTCTCCGCGGCGTTCCCGCTCGGCATCACCGCCTCGGTCATCGGAATCGCCGAGGGCGCGCTCGCGCACCACATGGCGTACCAGAAGGGCCGTGTGCAGATCACCGGCACCAGGATCAAGGACGACCCGTACGTCCTGTACGCGATCAGCGAGGCGGCCGCCGAGATCGCGGCGGCGCGGGCGGCCCTGCTCGACAACGCCTCGCGGATGTACGACATCGTGGCCTCCGGCCGCGAGGTGACCTTCGACGAGCGGGCCGTGGGCCGCCGTACCCAGGTCCAGGCGGCCTGGCGCGCGGTGCGCGCCATGGACGAGATCGTGGCGCGGTCGGGCGGCAACGCGATGCGCGTGGACAACCCGATCCAGCGCTTCTGGCGGGACGCCCACGTCGGGCTGGCCCACGCGATCCATGTGCCCGGCTCGGTCTTCCACGTGTCCGCGCTGACGCAGCTCGGCATCGAACCGCCGCACGGGCCGATGCGCTCGATGATCTGACGTCTGTCGCGCCTCGCGCCGGCGAGCGTGCCGGAGGCGATGCCGTCAGGACTGGGCGAACATCTGGTCGTAGACGCCGGAGTGCCGGCGGCCCGCCATGAAGCTCAGGAACCGGCGGACGAACTCGCCCCGGGTCAGCCGCTCGCCGGCGTCGCCGACGCCCGGGTCGTGGTCGAACGCCGTGCGGAACAGAGCCTGGTACTCCCGCGCGTCGATGACCTGGTCGTCGTCGGTGTCGGTGACGTCGAACAGGACCTCGGCGATCCTGATGAGGGCGGAGCCGGCCATGGCGGCGGCGGCCGTGGCGTACTCGTGGCCGGTGATGCGTCCGTCGCCGTCGGTGTCCAGCTCTTTCTGCAGCTCGCGCCACCAGTCGGCGAAGGCGGCGAACAGGCGGTCCTCGTCCTGGGTGTCCAGGTCGAGGCGGGTGGCGATCTCCCTGGCCATCGCGGCGAGGTCGGGCCAGTCGAGGTGGCCGTCGCCGGTCTGGTCCAGGACTTCGGAGAAGAACCGCGAGGCGGAGCGCACCGTCGAGTCGCCGGCGGTCGCCGGTTCGGGGTCGGGCGTGAGGAGGCGCAGGAGCGCCCCCGCTTTCGACACACCACGGCGTAGCCCGGTCAGCGCGCCCAGCCCGGTCAGCGCGTCGCCGTTCCGCTGCGGGGCGTACGCCGGGTCGAGCATGGTCATGACCGTGTCGAGCCGCGTCCACGCCTCCGGCAGCACCCGGGTCGCGAGCCGGGTGGACAGGTAGGCGGCGTGCATCAGCGTGCGCGTGCCCGGCACCTCGGCGAGCCCCAGGCGGGCGCGGAGCGACTCGGGCAGCGACGCCACGACGATCGCGGTGGCGGCGGGACCGGCGAGCGCCCTGCCCGCCGCCCACACGGCCGGCCGGTCGCGGAGCAGCGGGGGAGCGGGCACCTGCGCGAACAGGCGATCGAGGATGACGTGGACCGCTTCGGTGTTCTCCAGCCGCTCCTCGACGACGGACGCGTAGTAGCGCCAGAACTCCCGCAGCGTGGGCGGAAGCTTGCCGCCGTAGGGGTCCATCAGGGCGAGGAACGACTGGAACTCGGCGTACAGCCGGTCCAAGGCGGGGCCGTCAAGAGACTCGCCGCTCAACCGGCACATCGTGACCGTGGACTCGAACAGCGTCGCCACCACCCAGGCGCGTGCCTCGGAATCCGCGGCGTTGAACGGGCGGCCCTCGGCGTCGGTGCCGGTGATGCGCGCGTGCAGGCGGTTGAGCCGGGCCGCCTCCCGCTGCCGCACCCGCGTGTCGGGGTCGACCATCCGCTGGGCGCTGAGCACGGTGTTGCGCAGCCGACGCCACGGGTGCGCGACGAAGGTCGAGTTGGTGATCAGCGCGGCGCCGATCTGCGGGTGCGCGGCCTCCAGGACGATGGCGCGGGTCGCCACCAGCCCCCAGCGCGTCTGCCGGGTCAACTCGTGGAGCATCGATCCCGGGCCGAGCGGATCGGCGTCGGTTCCGGCGGCTGCGGCGTCGCTCATTGACATCCCTTTCCTGTCGGGGCCGGTGCCTGTACGGCGCCGAACCGGCGGTCGCGCCGTCGGTAGACCTCCAGGCATTCCCAGAAGTGCCCGGCCCGGAAGTCCGGCCACAGCACCCGGGGGAAGACCCATTCGGCGTACGCCACCTGCCAGAGCATGAAGTTGGAGATCCGCTGTTCTCCGGAGGTGCGGATGACCAGGTCCACCTCCGGCATGTCGGGGTGGGGCAGACGGCGGGCGAAACTCTCCTCGGTGACCTGCTCGGGCGGCACCCCGTCGCGGATCAGCGACCGGGCGGCCTCGACGATGTCGCGGCGACCGCCGTGATCGAACGCCACCGTCAACGTCATCCGGCGGTTGTCGCGGGTCAGCGCCATCAGGTCGGCGATGTCCCGGGCCAGCGCGGGCGGGATCCGTGGGTCGGTGACCCCGAGGAACCGGCAGCGGATCCCGCGTGCGTGCAGTGACAGGGCGTGCTTGCGGACGGCGCGCCGCACCAGTCGCAGCAGGACGTCGACCTCGGCCGCCGGGCGCCGCCAGTTCTCTGTGGAGAAGGCGTACAGGCTCAACCACTCGACACCGGCCGTGTGGGCCGCCTCGATGACATCGATCACCGCGGCCTCGGCCGCCCGATGCCCCTCGGTGCGGGGCAGCGACCGCTGCGCGGCCCAGCGGCCGTTCCCGTCCATGACACAGGCGACGTGACGAGGGATGCCTCTCACCCCACCCGCCCCGACGACATCGCGACCACGACGCAGACCCCCAAGTGAATCCCTCCGGGGACGGACTCTTTCACAGAATGTGACGCGGCGAACACTAACCGTTGGTATTCACGGCCCTTACTTGCCAGGCCGGGGTGGCTCGGGGCGTTATCTGTCCAGGTAAAGACATGTTTTGTCCTGTTTACACCATTCTGGTGGTGTGTGTACCTTTAGGGCACACGGCCTGGGTACCGGCAGACTTCCGCCGTCATATCCCTTGCCGTGGCGTTGCCCGGACCGCGCGATGATCGCGCGGCCGCCGAATCCGCGTCATGTGGAGCCGGGGACCCACTCTCTTCGGGGTGAATCGGCGCGCAGGCCCCCAGATGCGCCCGTAGGGCACTTCCTGCCCGAACCCGTCAGCTAACCCGGTAGGCGGCATGGAAGCAAGGAGTCAACCCCGCATGTCCAGCCATCGGCTCTCCCCCGGGAGCCGGCCCTCCCGCCGGCGCCTGCGCTCCGCCCTCGCGGCGGCGACCCTCGCGGCCTCGGCCGTCACCGCCACCGTCACGGCGGCCGTCGTCCTGCCCGCCCCGGCCTACGCGAACCCGCACACGTACGGCCAGGACGTCTCCGGCTACGAGGCCGACCACGACTGGATGAACAGCCGCGCGCAGTTCGGCTTCATCAAGGCCACCGAGGGGACCTCCTGGGTCGACTCGTCCTTCCCCCGCCACTGGCGGGAACTGGCCAAGAAGGGCATCGTCCGCGGCGTCTACCACTTCGGCCATCCCTCCAACGACCCCATCGCCGAGGCCGACCACTTCCTCAAGGTCGTGAACGCGCAGCCGAGCAAGCCCGGCGACATCCTGGTCCTCGACCTGGAGGCCACCGACGGCGAGTCCGTCGAGCACGTCAACAAGTGGGCCAAGACCTGGCTGGAGTACGTGACGGCCAAGACCGGCACCAGGCCGATGTTCTACAGCGGCTGGAACTTCGCCGACGAGTACGGCCACGGCCTCGGCCAGTACCCCCTGTGGGTGGCCCACTACAGCAAGGCCCCTGGCGACATCACGCCGCCCGCCGACTGGAAGTCCTGGGCGATCCACCAGTACACCGACTCGCCCATCGACCAGAACGTCTCCGCGCTGACGCCCGCCCAGTTGCGCGCGCTCGGCCGGCCGTAGCCGCACGGGCCCCGGGGCGGGGCGTCCCACCCGGCGTCCCACCCGGCGTCCCACCCCGGGGCCCATGCCGGCCGACCAGGTCGGTCAGACCACCGCGCCGGAGCCGTCGCGCCGCGCGGGCCTGGCACGCGGGGCGGCGGGAACCGGTGGCGGCTTGCTGGTGCGCCTCTCCAGCGCGATCGCTGCCGGTCCGGCCACGAACGACGACGACAGCGTCCCCACGATGATGCCGATCAGCAGGGCGACGGCGAAGTCGCGCAGCGAGTCGCCGCCGAACACCGCCAGCGCCGCAAGGATGAACAGCGCACCGAGCCCGGTGTTGACCGTGCGCGGCACGGTCTGCAGGATCGCGGTGTTCACCACCCGGCCGAACGGCTCCCCGCGCCGCACCGGCCACAGCTCGCGCACCCGGTCGAAGAGCACGACCTTGTCGTTGACCGAATAACCGATGATCGTGAGCATCGCGGCCAGGAACACTCCGTCGATCGGCTTGCCCATCCAGGCGAACGCTCCGACGACGACGGCCGCGTCCACGAACAGCGCCGCCACGGCCGCCGTGCCGAACGTCCACCGGAACCGGAACGCCAGGTAGACGAGCTGCGCGGCGAGCGCGACGGCGAGCGCGATGAGCGCGTTGCGGCGCAGCTCCTCGCCGAGACTCGGCCCGATGAGCTCGTCACGCTGCTTGGTGACCTCTCCCACGCGCCGGTCCAGCGCCTCCTCCATGCGGACCACGTCGTCCGCGCTGATCTGCCCGGTACGTACCGAGATCGCGTCGTCCGACCGCTGCACGACGGCCGAGGGGAAGCCGGCGTCCGCCACCGCCTGCCTCGCCGTGGCGACGTCGACCGGCCTGCTCGTGCCGAACTCCACGATCCGGCCGCCGGTGAACTCGACGCCGTAATCGAGCCCACGCGTGACCAGCCCGGCACCCGCCAGCACGAGCAGCCCGGCCGCTACGGCGAGCCACAGCCGCCTGCCGCGCATCAGGTCCGGGTCGCGCCGGGTCAGCCAGGTCCTGACCCGGCCGATCGAGCCGATGCCGGACGCCCGGGGGCCGATCCTGTCGATCAGGGCGGCGGTGAGCACCCGGGTGATCAGCATCGCCGAGACCAGCGAGGCGAGCACGCCGATGGCCAGCGTCACGCCGAAGCCCTTCACCGGCCCGGAGGCGAGCCAGAACAGCAGCCCCGCGGCGAGCAGGGTGGTGATGTTGGAGTCGGCGATCGCACTCCAGGCGTTCTTGAAGCCGCGGTCGAGGGCCGCCCTGAGGCCCCGGCGGGGCGCCTCGCCGTACTCCTCCCTGGCCCGTTCGAAGACCAGCACGTTGGCGTCCACCGCCATGCCGATCGCCAGGACGAACCCGGCCAGGCCGGGCAGCGTGAGCGTTGCTCCCATTGCCACGAGCCCGGCGTACGAGATCAGGCCGTAGCAGGCGAGCGCGACCGCGGCCAGCACGCCCACCAGCCGGTAGACGACGCCGATGAACACCGCGGTCAGGATCACCCCGACGACGCCGGCCTTGGCGCTCGCCGCGATGGCGTCGGCGCCGAGGGTCGGGCCGACCGTCCGCTGCTCGACCAGATCCAGCGGCACGGGAAGCGAGCCGCCCTTGATCAGCACCGCGAGGTTCTGCGCCTCCTGCGGGGTGAACGACCCGGTGATCTGCGTGGTGCCGCCGGGGATCCCCGCGTCGCAGGCCACCGAGTCGGACACCTGCGGCGAGGAGATGATCTCGTTGTCGAGGACGATGGCGACGCGGCGCTTGTGGTCGCCCACCGGCGCGCAGGCCGCCTTCCCGGTCAGCTCCCGCCAGGGGCCGGGCTCTTTGAAGTCGATCGTGACGAACCAGCCGGGCCCCATCTGGGGGTCGCTGCGCGCGGCGGCGTCGGTGACGCCCGCCCCGCTGAGGGCGACCGGGCCGAGCTTCAGCCTCTGGCCGCTCTCGTCGGCGACCGCGTCCTTGTCGCCGTCATCGGCGGGACCGAGCACCGGGTGGAAGTTGAGCTGCGCGGTCTTGCCGATGACCGCGGCGGCCTCGCGCGGATCGAGCACGCCGGGCAGTTCGACGATGATCCGCCTTTCGCCGGAGCGGACCAGGGTGGGATCGACGACTCCCAGGGCGTCCGCCCTGCGCCGGAGCACGTCGAGGGCACGGTCGGTGGCGTCGGCGTCCGCCTTGACCGTGGGGGAGTCCTTCGTCTCGAAGACGAGCTGGGTGCCGCCGCGCAGGTCGAGGCCGAGGCGCGGGGCCATGGTGAGGGCGAGCAGAAGTGAGGTCGCGATGACGGCGAGCGCCGCCACCGCGCGCCACAGGGGCGCACGGGACATGAAGCCTCCACAGGCGTACGAGTGGGAAAGGTCTCAGTACGCGGTGGAGGGAGGAGCGCGGGCCGTGGCGGCCCGGCGCGGGCACTGGGCGGGCGGGCCGTCGTGGTACGGCCCGGCCCGGGTGACCCGGGTGCCGCCGCGCGGCGCCGCGGGGTTGGGCAGCACGACCGGCCCGCCGGACGCCCCGGGGCCGCCCGTGCCCGCCTGGACCCGGGGCAGGTCGCCCTGGGACGGCCGCGTCGCGTGCGCGGGAGGGCAGATCCGCGTGTCCGTGAGCCTGGCGCCGTCACGGGCCGGAGACCAGGCGAGGTGAGGGCCGGCGTTGACATGGGCGCTGCGGATGCCGGCGGCGCGATACGGCGTATCCAGCGCGGACGCGGACGCCGGCACGCCGCCGGAGGTCAGGAAGATCGCGTGCAGCAGGAGCAGCAGCGCGGCGGTCAGCCTGTGTCGCACGAGTCTTCCCTCCCTCCCACGTAGCCCGGTCTTCCGGCCACCGTAGCGAGTTCCGCGCGCGGGTGCCGCATGCCGCGGCGGCGAAGGGGGAACGGAAAACGCACCCGGGCGGACGGGAACCGCTCCGGGATGCGGGGTACGCACAACGAATGGCGGAAATCGGGCAGGGACCGATGGGGAGAAACGGGCAACGGGAAACGCGGATGACCGTTTCGCGAAGGTGGGTTATGGTCGGTCTCATGGCGACCTCACGACGTGGCACGTGCGGGTCCACCGCCTTCACGTTGGTGGTGGGCCTGCTGATGCTTGCCCTCGCGCTGGTCGCCTCCACGCCCGCCTGGTATGGCGGCGATCCCGCCCAGCGCACGCCGCAGGCCGCCGCCGAGGTGTGGACGCCGGGGGCGTGGACGCCGCAGTCGGCGACCCTGCCGTCGGGCGCCGCCGGTCCCGAGCACCTGCCGTTCCCGTCCCGGCCGCGCAACGCGGCGGCCGCGCCGGCGGCTCCCGTCTCCGCACCGGTGCACGCCCGGCACCACGAGGACATCGTCCTCAGCCCGCAACAGACCGGGCATCGCACCGCCGGCTCGCGCAGCCCACCACAGTCCGTGTGACCCGAGCCCGCTCGGAGCGCGCCGGAACCGCGGCACCGTCCCGGTCCTCGTCGTCGCGCGCCTGACCCGTCCCCGGCCACGCCGGCCCGGCGCGTCGGGCGATCGGCGACGTGACCGCTGACGCGGTGCCCGCTTTCGCGCACCCGCACCCCGCCATACCGCCCCGGCCGCGTCGCGCCCCGGCGTCGTGGCGCGCGCCCGGGCCGCCCTCCGAGCGCTTCGACCACCACCACACGCGGGCCCGCCCGCGTACTCGTCTCGCGCACCGGCATCGGTGCGTCGGTGGCGCGCGTGCTCGCGCGCCGACCTCATCCCTCACCTGGAGTGATGCCGCTTATGGCAGAGATCAGGTCGCCGCGCCTCCTCATGGAGGAGTGCCGGCGGTACACGACGCAGCTGTCCGAGCTGCGCATGCTGCTCGAGGAGCGGCTCCACGCCGCGCGGGCCGAGCTGGACCGGCTGCGCGACCCGTACGACACGTACGACGTGGCGCCGTCCGCCGCCCGGACCCGCCCGTCCGCCGCGCGCGTACGGCAGGCGCGTCTCGACGTCGCCGCGATCGAGGCGGCGCTGGAGCGGATGGATCGGGGCCTCTACGGCACCTGCACCCGATGTGAGGCGTTCCTGCCGCTCGACCGGCTCCGGCTCGCGCCGCACGTGCAGCAGTGCGCCTCCTGCGCCGGCGAGACCCGGTTGACGGCATGACGGTCCTGGCCCTCGATCTTGGCACCGCGCGGACCCGGCTGCTGCTGTCCGGCAGCACGGCGATCAAGGAGCGACCGTCGGAGTGCGGCGATCCGGGGGCGCGCCGGTGGCCGGTGCGGCACGGCATGGTCGCCGACATGCCGGGATGCGCCCGGCTGGTCCGCACGGCGCTGGGCGACGCCGTGTCCGAGCGGCACCCGCCGCTGGAACGCGTCCTGGTCGGCGTGCCCGTGGCGGCCTCGCGACTGGACCGGCGGGCCGCGTACGCGGCGGTCAGCAGCGCCGCCCGCTGCCGGGTGACGATCGTCGAGGAGCCGCTGGCCGCGGCGGTCGGCTGCGGCGTGGACATCGCCGATCCGCGGCCCCGGCTCCTGCTCGACGCGGGGGCGGGCATCGCCGAGGCCGTCGTCATCCGCGCCGGCGAGATCGCCGACGCGGGCGCCGTGCAGGTCGCGGTGGGCGACCCGGCGGAGGGCACCGGCTGCCCGCCGTACGCGCGGGAACGCGTCGTGGCGATGGTCGCCGACCTGATCGCGCGCATTCCCGCCGCCCTGCGGGCGACCACCCGGCAGCAGGGCCTGCTGATCACGGGCGGCGGCGCCCGCGACCCGGAGCTGGCCCGCAAGCTCTGCGCTGAGCTGCGGATCACCGTCAGCCCCGCGGCCGATCCCGCCAACGCGACCGTCAGAGGATTGGCCTGCCTGCTGTCCACGGTCGAGCACCGCACTCCCGGCACCTCTGCCATCGGACGAAAGGACGTCGACGATGACCACCAGTGACGAGTTCACCGCCATCAGCGAGCCGCAGACGCAGGCGATGCGCGCCGACCTGGAGGAGCAGCTCCAGTGGCGTGAGCTGCAGCTGCGTGACCTGCGGGCCGCCGTCGACGGCGGCAACGACGACACCGCCAGGCTCGCCCTGCTCGCCGACGTCGCCGCCACCGAGCGGGCGGTCGCCGAGCTGCGCAAGGCGCTGGAGCGGATCGAGGAGGGAAGCTACGGCCGGTGCGCCGACTGCGCCGCGATCATCCCGTTCGGCCGGCTGAAGATCCGGCCCCTGGCCCGTTACTGCATCGCCTGCCAGCGGCGCCACGAGGCCCGCTGACGCCGGTGCGCCCGCTCCGCCACCGCCCGCCGGGGACTCTCACTCAGCGGGAGGGGCGGGGCGGCGGGGCGCGGGGTCTGTCACGGTGGGGATCGACGCTCGGCCCCCCGACCGGCAGATTGGATTGAGCACAAGTGACGCAGATCCGAGGACTCGGCTACCTCAAGGTCCAGACGCGTGACATCGGGCGCTGGCGCGAACTCCTCATCGACGGGCTCGGCTTCGCCGAGGGGTCCGGTCCGGATCCGGACGGTCTGTACCTGCGCATGGACGAGCGCCGTGCGCGCCTCATCGTGCTGCCCGGCGACACCGACCGGGTGCTCGCGGTCGGCTGGGAGGTGCGCGACCAGTTCGCGCTCGCCGCCGTCGGTCGTGCCGTCGAGGCGTCAGGCACGCCGGTGAAGGTGCTGTCGGAGAAGGAGTCCGCCGAGCGCGACGCCGAGGCGGTCATCGCCTTCACCGACCCCGCGGGCGTTCCCGTCGAGGTGTTCTTCGGCCCCGTGCTCGACCACAGCCCGGTCGTGACCGGCCTGGGCCAGCGCTTCGTGACCGGCGCTCAGGGGATGGGCCACGTCGTGGTGCCGACCACCGCGATGGACGAGACCGTCTCCTTCTACACCGAGGTGCTCGGCTTCCTGCCCCGGGGCGCCATCAAGCTGGGCGGCGGGAAGCCGCCGTACCGCCGGGTGCGCTTCATGGGCGTCAACCAGCGCCACCACAGCCTCGCGGTCTGCCCGGCCGGCTACGCAGGCGACCCGGGCCTGGTGCACCTGATGGTCGAGGTGGACAGTCTGGACGCGGTGGGCATGGCGCTCGACCGGGTGCGCAAGTCGGGCTTCTCGATCTCCTCCACCCTCGGCCGGCACACCAACGACAAGATGGTCTCCTTCTATGTCAGGGCCCCTGGCGGCTGGGACATCGAGTACGGCACCGAGGGCATGCTCGTCGACGAGACGTACTACACGGCCGAGGAGATCACCGCCGACAGCTACTGGGGCCACGACTGGTCGGGCTCCGAGCCGCTGGCCACCTTCGTGCCGAAGAAGTGAGCGAGCCGCCGATGACTCCCCGGCCGTCGGTCGAGCCCGTGCCCGCGGCCTCCGTCGCCGCGTTCGACCACGAGTGCGACGTGCTCGTCGTCGGTTTCGGCTGCGCCGGCGCGGCCGCCGCGTACGAGGCCGCAACGGCGGGGGCGGACGTGCTGGTGCTGGAGCGCGCGGGCGGGCCGGGCGGCTCGTCCGCGATGTCCGGCGGCGAGCTGTACCTCGGCGGCGGCACCGCGGTCCAGCGGGCCTGCGGCTTCGAGGACGACCCGGACAACATGTTCGCCTACCTCGCGGCGGCGCTCGGCCCGCACGCCGACGAGGAGAAGCTGCGGCTCTACTGCGAGGGGAGTGTCGAGCACTTCGAGTGGTTCCGGGCCAGGGGCGTGCCGTTCAACGAGTCGTTGTTCGACGCGCCGAGCTGGATGCCGCCGACGACCGACGGCCTGATGTGGCTGGGGGAGAACGCCTGGCCGTACACCACCGTCGCGCGGCCGGTGCCGCGCGGCCACCGCCCCGCCGTCGAGAGCTGGGGCGGCCGGCTGCTGATGGAGAAGCTGGTGGAGGCGGCGGGGACGGCCGGAGCCGCCTGCCACGCCGACACCCGCGCCACCAACCTCGTGGTCGACGGCGACGGCCGGGTCGCCGGGGTCGTGGCCCGCCGGTACGGCGAGCAGGTGACCTACCGCGCCCGCAGGGGAGTGGTGCTGACCACCGGCGGGTTCGTCGACAACGAGGAGATGCTCGCCGACCACGCCCCCGTGCTGCTCGGGCACGGCAAGGTCAGCGACGGCCTGGACGACGGCGGCGGCATCCGCATGGCCACCGCCCTCGGCGCGGCCACCCGCCGCATGGGCGAGGTCGAGATCGCGATGACCGCGCTGCCCGCGATGCTGGTGCGCGGCATGCTCGTCAACGGGCTCGGCCGGCGCTTCATCAACGAGGACGTCTATCCCGGCCTGTTCAGCGTCGCCGCCGTACGGCACCAGCCCGGGCCGTACTGGGCGATCATCGACGAGGAGGGCTACGAGGACATCCCCGCGCGGGACCTGTGGGGCGTGCGCCCGGTCTTCGTGGCCGAGACCCTCGCCGAGCTGGAGGAGTCTCTCGGCATGCCGCCGGGCGCGCTGGAGGACACCGTCGCGGTGTACAACCGGCACGCCGAGCGCGGCGAGGACCCCTACTTCCACAAGGACCCGAAGTGGCTGCGCCCGCTGAAGGGCCCGTTCGCCGCCGCCGATCCGCGCCTGGGATTCGGCATGGGCGACCGCGACAGCGCGGGCAGGGGGACCGGCGCCGCCGGCTTCACGCTCGGCGGCCTGCGCACGACCGTGGACGGCGAGGTGCTGAACCAGTCCGGCCGGCCGATCCCCGGCCTGTACGCCGCGGGACGCGCCTCCTCCGGCATCCACGGCGAGGGATACGTCAGCGGCACCTCTCTCGGCGACGGCACCTTCTTCGGCCGCCGCGCCGGCCGCGCAGTAGCCAAGGAGGCGTGATGAACCGGTTCGACGGCAAGAACGTACTGCTCACCGGGGCGGCGTCGGGCATCGGGCGGGCGACCGCCGTACGGCTGCTGGCCGAGGGCGCCACGGTGTTCGCGGTGGACCGGGACGAGGACGGGCTCGCGGAGACCGGCAAGCTCGCGGGGACGGACCGGTTCATCCCCCATGGGGCGGACCTGGCGGAGGAGACGGCGGTGGCGTCGGCCGCCGCCGCGGCCGTCGCCCGCCTCGGCCGGGTGGACGTGCTGGCCAACGTCGCCGGAGTGCTGCGGGTGACCCCGATGGAGTCGGTGCGGCTCGACGACTACCGGGACATCTTCGCGATCAACGTGTTCGCGCCTGTCGTGTTCTGCCGGGAGGTGCTGCCCCACGTCCCGGACCGCACCGGGGTCATCGTGAACGTCACCTCGACGGCGGCGACGAAGGCGCACCCGTGGATGACCGGCTACGCCGCGTCCAAGGGGGCGCTGCTGTCGTTCTCGATCAGCCTCGCCGCCGAGCTGGCGTCGCGCAGGATCCGCGTCGTCCCGGTCTCGCTCGGCGGGGTCGCCACGCCGCTGACCGCCGACCGGGAGACGTTCGCCGGCGTCGACACGTCCTGGTACGCGCGCACCTATCCCCTCTGGGGCAGGCCGGGCCGCCCGGAGGACATCGCCGGGACCATCGCGTACGTGGCCTCGGCGGACGGCGCCTACCTCAACGGCGTCGAGGTCCGGGTGGACGGCGGCTCGCACAGCTGACCGCCGGCGCCGGGTCCGGCGCTGCGGCCCGGCCCCCGGAGAGTCGCGCCCCGGTGAGCTGGGAACGGTACAGCCGGGCGTATGCGCCATCCGCCGCCAGCAGCTCGTCGTGCGTGCCCTGCTCGACGATCCGCCCGTCGTCCATCACGAGGATCAGGTCGGCGTTCCTGATGGTCGACAGCCGGTGTGCGATGACGAACCCGGTGCGCCCGGCCCGCAGCGAGGTCATGGCCCGCTGCACCAGCACTTCCGTACGGGTGTCGAGCGCGCTGGTGGCCTCGTCGAGCACCAGGATCGGGGGATCGGCCAGGAACGCGCGGGCGATGGTGACGAGCTGGCGCTCGCCCGCGCTCAGTCCTTCGCCGTCGTCGTCGACCACCGTGTCGTACCCGTCGGGCAGCGTGCGCACGAGGTGGTCGACGCCGGTGGCCCTGGCCACCTCGACGATCCGCTCGCGCGGCACGTCGCCGGCGCCGTACGCGATGTTGTCGGCGATCGTGCCGTGCCGCAGCCAGGTGTCCTGCAGCACCATGCCGATCCTGGCGCGCAGCTCCTGCCTGGGCACCCGGGCGATGTCCACCCCGTCCACGGTGATCCGCCCGCCCGTGACGTCGTAGAAGCGCATGAGCAGGTTGATCAGCGTGGTCTTGCCCGCGCCCGTCGGGCCGACGATCGCGACGGTCTGCCCCGGCTCCGCGACCAGGGACAGGTCCTCGATGAGGGGACGATCCGGCGCGTACCGGAACGAGACGGTCTCGAACGTCACCCGCCCGGTGGCCATGGCCGGAAGGTGGACGGGGTCGGCGACGGGCTCCTCCTCGTCCTCGTCGAGCAGCTCGAAGATCCGCCCGGCGGAGGCGAGCACCGACTGCAGGAGGGTGGACATCGACGTGACCTGGTTGACCGGCTGCCCGAACTGCAGGCAGTACTGGATGAACGCCTGCACGTCGCCGACCGACAGCGCGCCGGTCGCCACCCGCAGGCCGCCGATCACCGCGACGAGCACGTAGTTGAGGTTCATGACGAGCGACATCGACGGGCCGATCAGGCTGGACAGCAGCTGCGCCCGGAACCCCGCGCGGAACACCGCGTCGTTGCGCTCGCCGAACTCCCGTACGGCCTGGCGCCGCCGGCCGAAGACCCTGACCAGGGCGTGTCCGGTGTAGGTCTCCTCGATGTGGGCGTTGAGCCGGCCCGTGGCGGCGAACTGCTCGGCGAACCTCGGCTGGGCCCGCCTGCCGACCGCCCTGGCCGCCACGACGGACAGCGGCACCATGACGACCGAGACCAGGGCGAGCAGCGGCGAGGTCCACACCATCATCACCAGCACGCCGACGAGCGTGAGCAGCGCGGTGACCGCCACGCTCAGCACCTGCTGCAGCGTCTGGCCGATGTTGTCGACGTCGTTGGTGGCGCGTGAGAGCACGTCGCCCCGCTGCCGCCCGTCGAAGTAGGCCAGCGGCAGCCGCGCGAGCTTGGCCTGGGTCCGCTCCCGCAGCCGGAAGACCAGCCGCTGCGCGATGGTCGCGGTCGTCCGCTGCTGGGCGAAGGAGAGGAGGAACGCGGCCAGGTAGCAGGCGAGGGCGCCCAGCAGGACCCGGCCTGTCGCGGCGAAGTCCACCCGGCGGTGCCCGGACACGGCCGACAGCACCAGGTCGGTGGCCGCGCCGAGCAGCCGGGGAACCGCCACGGTCAGGGCCACGGCCGCTGCCGCGCAGACCAGGGCGGCCACGGCGAGCGGGAGTTCGGGGCGGGCGGTCTCCAGCAGACGCCGGACGCCGCCTCGATTCCGGGCTGTCATGCGGCCACCTCCTGGCCTGTCTGGGAGAACACGATCTCGCGGTAGGCGGGGCACGAGGCCATCAGCTCCTCGTGGGTTCCCGACCCGGCGACGCGGCCCTCGTCGAGCACCACCAGCCGGTCGGCGTGCCGGGTCGAGGAGATCCGCTGGGCGACCAGGACGACGGCGACGTCGCGGGTCTCCCGCGCCAGCGCGTCGGCGAGCGCCCGCTCGGTGATCGGGTCGAGCGCGGAGAACGGGTCGTCGAGCAGCAGCACCCGGGGACGGGCGACCAGGGCCCGCGCCACCGTCAGGCGCTGCCGCTGGCCGCCGGACAGCGACGCGCCCCCCTGCCCGAGCGGCGTGTCCAGGCCCTCCGGCAGCGCCTCCACGAAGTCGCGCGCCTGCGCGACCTCCAGCGCGTGCCACAGCTCGGCGTCCGTCGCCTCGGGCCTGCCGTACCTGAGGTTGCCGGCGATGGTGCCGGAGAACAGGTGCGGTCGTTGCGGCACCAGCCCGACGACGCCGGCCGGCTCCTCCGGGGGCAGCGACGCGACGTCCGTCCCGTCGAGGAGCACCCGCCCGCCGGTCGGGTCGAGCAGCCGGGCCACGAGGTTGAGCAGGGTCGTCTTGCCCGAGCCGGTGGAGCCGACGATCGCGACGGTCTCGCCGGGGCGGACGAGGAGGTTCACGCCCCGCAGCACCGGATCTTCGGCCCCCGGATAGCGCATGTGCGCGTCGCGGACCTCCACCTCGCCCTTCCACGTCCGGCCCCGCCCGGTCCGATCGGCGCCGGCCGGCGACGCGTCGGGTTCCGTCCCGGTCTCCAGCACCTCGCGCACCCGGAGGGCGGAGACCCGGGCGCGCGGCGCGGCCAGGACGGTGAAGGTCGCGAGCAGGGCGGACCCCAGGATCACGGCCAGATAGTTGAGGAACGCCACCAGCGAGCCCACCTGGGTGAGGCCGTCGTCGACGAGGTGCCCGCCATACCAGACCACCGCCACGCCGCACAGGTTGCCGATCAGCATCCCGGCGGGATACATCACGGCCGTCAGCCGCGCGGCGCGTACGGCGAAGCCCGTCAGCGCGCCGTTGGCCTCGGCGAACCTGGCGCGTTCGCGGTCCTCCGCGGCGAACGCCCGGACGACCCGGACCCCGGCGATCTGCTCGCGCACCAGCCGGTTGACCTGGTCGACGCCGCGCTGCGTCGCCTGCGACAGCGGGGTGAGCCGGTGCAGGATCACCCACAGGACGGCCGACAGCGCGGGCAGCGCGACCAGCAGCAGCGTGGACAGGCGCAGGTCCTGCCGCAGCGCCATGACCACCCCGCCGAGGAAGATCATGGGCGTGGCGGCCAGGCCGGTCAGCCCCATGAAGACCAGCGTCTGCACCTGCTGCACGTCGCCGACCGTGCGGGTGATCAGGGACGGCACCCCGAAGCGGCCCACCTCACGAGACGAGAACGACTGGACCTTCGCGTAGACGGCCGCGCGCAGCTCGTGACCGACTGCGGCGGCGGTCCTGGCGGCGAGGGCGCCCACCACGGCCGAGCACAGGACCTGTGCCAGCGTCCCGGCCACCATGACGCCGCCCAGGCGCAGGATCAGCCCGGTGTCGCCGCGCAGCACGCCGTCGTCGATGAGCGTGGCGTTGAACGTGGGCAGCAGGAGGGCGGCGAGCGCCTGGGCGATCTGGAGCACGGCGATCAGGGCGACGGCGCCGCGACGGGAGCGCAGACCGGAGCGGAGCAGGGAGCCCATCTCAGCCCCCGTACGGACGAGCCGCGCGCGCGTCGCGCAGGGCCCGGCCGAACCAGACGAGCTCGTCGAGCATGACCTTGGCGGCGCCCTCCGGGCCCGCGGGGTCCTTCGGCCAGTTGCCCTCCGCGTCGAACAGCGTCCAGGGACTCTGGAAGGCGACGGAGTCGCGGATCGTCACCGCGTGCAGCTCGGCGAAGACCAGCCGGAGCTGCTCGACGGCCCGCAGGCCGCTGGACATGCCGCCGTAGCAGACGAACCCGACGGGCTTGGCCGCCCACTCCCGGTGGTAGCTGTCGATCATCAGTTTGAGCGCGGCGGGGAAGCTGCGGTTGTACTCCGGGGTCACGACGACGAAGGCGTCCGCGGCCTCCACCCGGGGCCGGAGTCCGACGACCTCCTCCGGCTTCTCGCCGCCGAAGTGCCCGCGCATCCCGTCGGGGAGCCGGGTCTCGGCCAGGTCGATCACGTCGAGCGCGACGTCGTCGCGCCGTTCCGCCTGACCGGCGAACCAGTTCGCGACGAGGGGCGCCACCCTCCCGTCCCGGACGCTGCCGATGATCATCGCCACATTGAGCCGGTCTTCTCCGGGCATGGTTCCTCCACACGGTGAGTACGCCGTACGCAACGAGTACACCGTACGCGCAGATGCGTACGGTGTACAAGTCCGAGTACGATGTACACAGCGAACCGGGAGGAGCACGACGATGACCGGGAAGAAAGCGGACGACACTGCCGACGGCACCGCCGACGGCACAGGGGACGGCGCCCAGGAGTCCATCTGGCAGCGGATGGAGCGCCCCGCCCGGCCTCCCCGTGCGGCGCTCACCCACGCGCAGATCGCCGCGGCGGCCGTGGAGATCGCCGACACCGAGGGGCTCGACGCGGTCTCGATGCGCCGGCTGGCCGAGCGGCTCGGCGTCGCCACCATGGGCCTCTACCGCTATGTGCGCGGCAAGGACGATGTGATCGAGCTGATGGTGGACGCGGTCTACGCCGAGGAGGCGGAGACCGGAGAGGGCCGCGACTGGCGGGAGGTCCTGCGCGTGTCCGCCCTGCGGCTGCGCGCCCTGATCCTGCGCCATCCCTGGCTGTCGGAGACCACGGCCCAGACCGGGCCGTTGACCCCCAACTTCGTCGCGCGCACCGACCGGCTGCTCGCGTCGCTGGACGGCCTCGGCCTCGACGCCGACACGGCGATGACCGTCATCGGAACGGTCGGCGCGTTCGTCACCGGGGCGACCACCGCCAGGATCAGGATGGACAGGCTGATGCGCAAAGAGGGCGCGGAGAAGATGGACGACCTGCGCAGCCTCTACTCGTCCAGAATGAGGTGGCTGCTGGAGTCGGGCCGTTATCCCGCGTTCGAGCGCTACATCCGCCAGGGTGTCAGGAAGGACGACGACGACTGGCAGTTCGAGATGGGGCTGGACAGCGTCCTCGACGGCATCGCCGCCCGCTTGAAGATCTGACACGAGACAGGCGGTCAGGAGCTGGGCGGGGGGATCATCCGCTTCGTCGCCTCGTGGGCTCTGCGGACCATCTCGGCCCGGGGGAAGCCGCTCCGCTTGCGGGCCGTCTCCTCGTTGCCGCCCGCGATCCAGACCGGGCCGTCGGCGAGGTGCTCCAGGCCCTCGCGCGCCACGTCGCCGGGCTCGGCCACGTTGAGCCCGGGCAGGTCCATCCGCAGCCCCGCCCGCTCCATCGCCGGAGTGCGGGTGACGCCGAGGACGAGTTCGAGAACGTGCACGCCGTGCTCGCCCAGCTCCAGCCAGAGACCCTCGGCGAAGACGCGGCTGAACGCCTTGACCGCCGAGTACACGCTGATCTGCGCCTGGCCCATGTATCCGGCGAGCGAGCCCACCAGGATGATGCCGCCGCGGCGCCGCTCCCGCATCAGCGCGCCGAAGTGATGGGTGAGCGCGAGCTGGGCGGTGATGTTGAGGTCGACGACCCCCCGCACCCGGTCGAGGTCGCCGGTCACGAACTCGTGGCCGTAGCTGTTGGCGCCCGCGTTGAAGATCAGCAGGCCCACCTCGACGTCGTCGGTCACCGAGCGGACGGCCTTGACCGCGCCCGGGTCGGTCAGGTCGAGCTCCAGCGTGCGTGCCTCGACGCCCTTGGCCCTGACCTGCTCGGCCGTCTCGGCCAGCGGCCCGGGCTTGCGGGCGATGAGCACGAGGTCGAACCCGGCGTCGGCGAGCCGATGGGCGAACGACGCGCCCACTCCCTCGGATCCGCCCGCGACGACGGCCCAGGGGCCGTACACGTTCTTGTCGATCACGATTCCTCCGGTACGGCGATCTCGCCGTCGAGTGCGGCCTGGACGATGGAGTCCCGCAGCGCCGCGCAGCCGGAGAAGATCCCTGCTCCGGCGGTGCGGCGCTCCTGGCAGGTGCCGGCCGCGTCGGCGTTCCACTGCACGCTCGTCTGGTGCCAGCTCGCCTTGCGCACCTCCACGCCGGCGCCGCACCGTCTGCAGGTCAGCGGCTGCATGGGCGCGTCGAGCAGCCGGTTGTCGGGGCGGATCGTCATGCGGGCCGGCCCGTGCTCGCAGAAAGCTCCGCGGCCTTGCGGGCGAGGTTCTCCTCGACCTCCCTCTTCCACGCCTTGACCGGGCGGGTGGTGTCGAGCTCGAACTCGAAGCGCTCCACCATCTCCGGCCTGACGTCGGCGACGTCCACGTAGAACTGCTCGTACCAGCGGCGCAGCTGGTAGACCGGCCCGTCCTCCTCGCACAGCAGCGGGTTGTCGATGCGGGCCTTGTTCTTCCAGATCTGCACGTCCTGGTCGAAGCCCTTGAGGATGAAGGAGCTCATCCTCCTGGCCATCTCGTCGGCCGCGGGCCCGGGGAGCTTGTCGGTGCGCTGCACGATGATCCCCGAGTGCAGCACGAACGAGGTCGCGTCGATCGGGTAGTGGGCGTTGATCAGGACCGAGTCGATGTCCATCGTGTCGTAGTGGTAGGTCAACTCGTCGATCATGAACGACGGCCCGAAGTACGACGCCACCGAGTCGTTGCCGAGCATCTTCGGCTCGCCGTCCTTCGCGGGCGGGCGGGTGTCCTGGCGGCCGGTGCCCTTCATGATCTGCGTGGCGACGTGGCCCTCGAAGATGTTCTTGAAGTACGTCGGGAACGAGTAGTGGACGTAGAAGAAGTGCGCCATGTCGACGACGTTGTCCACGACCTCGCGGCAGTTGGTGTTCACGATCGTCTCGGTCCAGACCCAGTCGGTCCAGTCGTCCCGTGTCGCGCCCTCGATCCGGGGGATCGTGACCTCCGGCGGCGGCGGGTTGCCCTCCGGGTCGTTCCACACGAACAACAGGCCGTCCTGGTCCATGGTGGCCCACGCGGCGGTGCGGGCGCGCAGCGGGACGCGGCGCGAGTAGGGGATCTTCTTGCAGCGGCCGTCGCCGCCCCAGCGCCAGTCGTGGAACGGGCAGGCGATCTCGTCGCCCTTGATCGTGCCCTGCGACAGATCCCCGCCCATGTGCCGGCAGTAGGCGTCGAGCACGTTGATCCTGCCGTCGCCGCTCTGGAAGACCACGAGCTTCTGGCCGAAGGCGTTGACCGTGTGCGGCTTGCCGTCCTTGAACTTCTCCGACAGCCCCAGGCAGTGCCAGCCCCGGGCGAACCGAGTGGGCACCGCCTCCGCCTCGATTCTGCGGATGTCGTCGTTCCCGGCTTCTACTGCAGTCACCTTGATCCGACCCTTCAGGACGCACGTTCTCTCAGTCCGCCAACGTAGGAGCTGTGGCGGCCCGCCGGATGGCGAGTCCCATTGGCCGGGAGTGTCCTGACATGCGGTCATCGGCGCCACGCACCATCATGGACGGCATCTGACCGACGAGCGTGACACGGAGGACTCCCAGATGAGCAACGAGGTCCTGGACGCGGTTCGGGCGCTGCTGCCGAAGATCGCCGAACGGGCCCGGTCCACCGATGAGGACCGGCGGGTCCCTGCGGAGTCGATCAGGGAGCTGGTCCAGGCCGGGGTCTTCCGGATGCTGCAGCCCAAGAGGTACGGCGGCGTGGAAGGCGACCCGGTGAGCTTCTACGAGGTGGTCCGGGAGATCTCGGCGGTGTGCGGGTCCACCGGCTGGACCGTCGCCGTGCTCGGCGTGCACCCCTGGCAGCTCGCCCTGTTCGAGGAGGCCGCACAGGACGAGGTGTGGGGGAGCGACCCGGACGCGCTGATCTCCTCGTCGTACGCGCCGGTCGGACGGCTCGTTCCCGTCGAGGGCGGCTATCGGCTGTCCGGCCGGTGGCGGTTCTCCTCGGGCTGCGAGCACGCGTCGTGGGCGATGGTGGGCGGCCTCGTCCTCGGCGACCAGGGCAGGCCGGTGGACTTCATGACCGTGCTGGTGCCCCGCTCCGACTACCTCATCGCGGACGTGTGGGACGTCATCGGGCTGCGCGGCACGGGCAGCAACGACATCCTCGTCGAGGACGCCTTCGTGCCCGCGCACCGCGTGATGCGCAACTACGAGATGGCGCAGCTGCGCGGCCCCGGCCAGAAGGTGAACACCGGCCCGCTCTTCCGCATCCCGTTCGGCACCGTGTTCACCACCACGATCACCGCCCCCGTCATCGGGATGGCCGCCGGCTGCTACCGGTCGTACGTGACCGCGATGCGCGACCGCGTACGGCTCAGCCTGGGCGGCGGCCGGTTCGCCGAGGACCAGTTCGCGCAGGTCGCCGTCGCGCGGGCGGCGTCGGAGATCGACGCGGCGATCCTGCAGACCGACCGCAACGTGCGGGAGGTGTACGAGCACGCGGTGCGGGGCGAGGCGATCCCGGCCGAGCTCCGGCTGCGGGTGCGCAGGGACCAGGTGCGCGCCACCGAGCGGGCGCTGGAGGCGATCGACATCCTGTTCAAGACCGCCGGGGGCAACTCCCTCAGCCGGGGCAACCCCATCGAGCGGGCCTGGCGCGACGCCCACGCGGGCAGCGTCCACGTGGCCAACGACGTCGAGCGGGCCCTCGCGATGTACGGCAAGGGCGAGTTCGGCCTGGCCGTCGAGGACAACCTGATCTGACGGACGGATGAGGGGCCCGGACGCGCCGCGTCCGGGCCCCTTGTCACAACCGTCAGCAGGTGGACGCGGGTGTTCCCCCGGCGAGGATCGTCCGCGCGAACGCCAGCGCGTCGTCGAACGAGGCCGCAACCGAGCCGCGGTGTCGGCGCCCGGGCGGAACACGCTGTTCACGGTCGTGTCCGCCGCGACCGCCCGCACCTGGTCCATGCACCCCGTGCGCGCCGCGTCGAGCAGCGGCTTCACCCCGTCGATGACCAGTTTCCTGCGGCTTGATCGCCGGATCGGCCGTACCGGTCGTGCCGTGCGCCCAGCTGATCACCGGCCAGCCGCATGATCGCAGCGGTGGTCAGGACGGCCAGGGAGAGCGCCCTGATGCGTGATCGGGGGAGTGGCATCAGTGGTCCTTTCAACGTGCCATGTCCCGCACGGCCCGGTAGGCGAAGACCACGGCCGAGCCGATAGGGACACCGGGGCCGGGGTAGCGGCGCCCGGAGAACGAGGCGCTGGTGTTGCCCGCGGCGTACAGGCCGGGGATCGCTCGCCCGGCCCCGTCGAGCACCCGTCCGTCGGGGTCGGTGCGCAGGCCGCCCTTGGTGCCGAGGTCGCTGAGCACCACCCGGGCGGCGTAGTAGGGCGGCGTGTCGACCGGGACCAGGCAGGGGTTCGGCCGGTCTGCCGACCTGCCCGCGAAGAACAGGTCGTAGGGGTCCTCGCCGCGGTGGAAGTCCTCGTCCACGCCGGTCTCGGCGAAGCCGTTGAACCGCTCGACGGTGCCGGTGAGCGCCTCGCCCGGCACGCCGATCAGTTCCGCCAGCTCGGGCAGGCTCTCGGCGCGCACCCAGGTGCCGGCCTCGAGATGCTCGTCGGTGGGGCGTCCCGGCAGCGAGATCGCCGGGAGCCGCCCGCGGAAACGGGAGTCGAAGATCAGATGGGCCGGCACACGGCCGGGCGCCGCCGTCATCGCGCGGCCCATGCGGTCGTAGGGCAGCGACTCGTTGGCGAACCTGCGGCCCGACGCGTCGACCATGAGTCCGCCGTGGAAGCCCAGGGTGAAGGCGGCGCGGCCGTCCGGCAGCGCCACGCCCGGGCACCACCACGCCTCGTCCATGAGACCGGTGGCCGCGCCGATCGCGGCGGCGGCCCTGATCGGGTCGCCGGTGTTCGCGCCCGCAGGGGCCATCGACCACTCGGCGGTTCCCGGGACGCCGTGCTCGGCGCGCATCGCGGCGTCGCCCTCGAATCCGCCGGCGGCCAGCAGGACGCCCCTCGCGGCGCGCAGCCGTACGGTCCCGCCGGCGGTCGCGGCCTCCACGCCCGTCACCCGGCCGTCCTCGACCACGAGCCGGGTGAGCGCGGTGCCGGTGCGCACGGTGCCGTTGCCGGTGTTCGTGAAAGCGAGCAGCAGGCGGCCGATCAGCGCCCGCCCGGCCGACAGCGGTCCCTCGGCGTGGCCCAGGCCCGCGCGGTCGCGGTCGACGGCAGGCCGGACCAGGGCGGCGAGGTCGCCGAGCCGCTCGGCCGGCAGATCGAGCGGCACGAACGAGCGACCCGCGTCGAGCCGCCCCGGCGCCGGGAAGTAGTCGGGAAAGGCCCGCCACTCGAACTCGACCGCCGGGTCGCGCTCCAGGAACTCGGCCACCTCGGGCGCGGTCGCGAGGAACGCCTCCCGCCGGTCGGCCTCCGCCTCGCCCAGCAGCGCGACGAGGTAGGCGCGGGCCGACTCCGCCGAGTCGCCGATCCCGGCGCGGCGCTGCACCTGCGTGCCGGGCAGCCAGACGGCCGCGCCGGAGTAGGCGGACGTGCCGCCGAGCAGCGCCGTCTTCTCCAGCACGACCGTGCGCAGCCCGCCCGCCGCCGCCGTCAGCGCGCCGGTCATGGCTCCCGCGCCGGAACCGGCCACCACCACGTCGTACTCGTCGTCCCACGACTGCGCCGCCATGCCCGTCCTCCCGTCGTCCCTGACAGTGGTGGCGTACAGGCAAGCGCAGCAGGAGGCGCACCAGGCCGGCTCATCCCACTGAGTGGTATGGACCAGTGGCAGGCAGGCCCACACGGCTGTGTATCGTCGTTGCGACACACGAACGGTCAGGGGGAGACGTGCCGAGGATCGCCGAGGTCAGGGCGCCGGCGGAGCCCAACTCGCCGGAGCAGCGGGCCCGGCATCTGCGCATCCTGCGCGCCGCCGCCCGGATGGGCGCGGAGAAGGGCCTCGAGCGCGTCCAGATGCACGAGGTGGCCAAGGAGGCCGGGGTGGCGATCGCCACGCTGTACCGGTACTTCCCCTCGAAGACCCACCTGTTCACCGCCGTGATGGCCGAGCAGATCGACCGGTTCGACGAGAGCGTCCCGCAGCCGAAGCCGGGCACCGCGCCGGAGGACGCCGTCGCCGACGTGCTCGTGCTGGCCAGCAGGCAGTTGCTGCGCCGCCCCGCGCTCGCCACCGCGATGCTGCAGTCGGCCAACTCCGCCAACGCCGCCGCGGTGGCCGACGCCGGCCGGATCGACATGACGTTCCGGCAGATCGTCCTGCGCACGCTCGGCATCCAGGAGCCGACCGTCATGGACGTCACGCTGATCCGGCTGCTCATGCAGTGCTGGTATGGCGTGCTGCAGTCGAGCCTGAACGGCCGGGCGTCGGTCCCCGACACAGAAAGCGACATCCGGATCGCCTGCCGGCTGCTGCTCGCGCCCCGCTCCAACGCCGCCTCCCGCTGACCGGGACGCCGCCCGGCCGTCTCGTCCCGCCCGTCGGTAGCGTGCGGCGCCATGAACCGTTTCGAGGGCGTGAGAGTCGTGCTCACCGGTGCCGCCTCGGGGATCGGGCGGGCCACCGCGGTCCGGCGTGACGGACGAGCGGGCCGTGGTCGCGGCCGCGATCGCGTTCGCGGCCTCCTCGGACGGCGGATATCTCACGGGTGCGAACCTCCGTGTCGACGGCGGCTCCGGAACCTGACGCGCCCCCTTCGACAAGGAGCGACGACGTGACACGGAAGATCGCGGTGACCGGGTCGGCCTCGGGCATCGGCAGGGCCCTCGCGGCCTCGCTGCGAGCTCGCGGCGACGAGGTGATCGGCGTCGATCTCAAGGACGCCGACGTGTGCGCCGACCTGTCCACGCCGGACGGGCGGGCGCTCGCGGTGCAGTCGGTGCTGAACAGGGCGGACGGCGCGCTGGACGGCGTCGTGGCCTGCGCCGGCGTCTCAGGGGTGACGGTGAGCACGGTCACCGTCAACTTCTTCGGCGTGACCGCGATCCTGGAGGGGCTGCGCCCGGCGCTCGCCCGGGCGGAGCGGCCCCGCGCCGCCGCGGTGGCCTCGATCGCCGCCACCCAGCCCGCCGACCCCGGGGTGGTCCGCGCCTGCCTCGACGGCGACGAGCCGCGAGCGGTCGCCCTGGCCGGGGAGGCGGTCGAGCGCGGCGAGGGCCGGCTGCTCTATCCCTCCTCGAAGTCCGCCCTGGTCCGCTGGCTGCGTGCCCGGGCCGTGTCGCCGGAGTGGGCCGGATGCGGCATCCCGCTCAACGCGGTGGCGCCAGGTGTCGTGCTGACCCCGATGTCGGCGCCCCTGTTCGAGGACGAGACGATGCGGAAGATCATGGACCGGGCGGTGCCGATGCCGCTGAACGGCTACGCCGAGCCCGAGGTCGTGGCCGACGCGCTGCGCTGGCTGGTGAGCCCGGAGAACTCCCACATGGCCGGGCAGATCATCTTCGTGGACGGCGGCGCCGAGGCCACACTGCGCGGCTCCGAGGTGTACTGAACGCTTCGGTGCGGGGCCGCCGCGGGCGTTCGCGGCGGCCCCGCGTCTGTCACTTCGCGGCCGCGTTGTTGTGCACGCCCGTGGTGTCGAGCTGCGCCACCGAGTAGGCCGCGTAGGTCCGGTACGGGTCCCGCCCATGGAAGTGCGCGGTGACCTGCGCGTCCAGCTCCTCAACCGAGAACACGCCGTCGGCGGCGGTGAACTTGCGCTCCACGGTCGGGGCCGCCATGAGGGCCACCATGTCGCCGTACACCACGAACACCTGGCCGGTGATCTCCTCCGACGCGGGGGAGGCGAGGTAGGCGACGAACGTGGCCACCCGCTCGGGGGCGAGGGTGTCCAGCCCGCCCACCGCGCCGCCGTCGCCGAACACGTGCGCCGTCATGCCCGTACGGGCCCGGGGGCAGATCGCGTTGGCCCGCACGCCGTAGCGCGACAGGCCCTGGGCGGTCGACAGGGTGAGCGCGACGATGCCGGCCTTGGCGGCGGAGTAGTTCGGCTGGCCGGCCGATCCGAACAGGAACGCCTCGGACGAGGTGTTGATCACGCGGCCGTAGACCGGGCCGCCGGCGGCCTTGCTCGCCGCCCGCCAGTGGACCGCGGCGGCGCGCGACAGCACGGCGTGTCCCTTGAGGTGGACGCGGATGACGTCGTCCCAGTCGGACTCGGTCAGGTTGAACAGCATCTTGTCGCGCAGCACGCCGGCGTTGTTCACCACGATGTCCAGACCGCCGAAGGTGTCCACGGCCGTCTGGACGAGGCGGTCGCCCATGGACCAGTCGCCGATGTCGCCCGTCACCGCGACGGCCTTGCGGCCGAGCGCCCTGATCTCGGCCGCGACGTCCTCGGCGGCCGGGCCGACGTCGTTGACGACGACGTTCGCGCCGCCTTCGGCGAGGGCGAGGGCCTCGCTGCGGCCCAGCCCCGCTCCCGCGCCGGTGACGACGGCGGTCCTGTTCTCCAGACTCGTGTTCGAGCTCATCTGCGCGCTCCCGCTCACTCGGTGATCGTGCCAAAACTAGTATGTATTCTGGTTTTAACTCGTCGGGATGTCTGTGGTCGTGCGCATCCCGCCCAGTGGCACAAGGATGGGCTTCATGCTGTGCGGTAAGCGATCGGCGGCACCACTGAGCGGGACTGGGCCGTTGCCCGGAACAGAAATGATTTCTAGCCTCCTCCCATGACGCTGAACGTGGCATCCCTGTTCGAGGCCGTCGCCGAGGCGGTCCCCGAACGCCTCGCCCTGGTCCGCGACACCCCCCGCCGTGGTCGAGCGCTCGTCCAGCGGCAAGGCCGAGTACCGCCGGGCCAAGAACGTTCTGTCAACTACCAGGAGGAACGATGGCTGAAGCCGTCACTGAGGCTGTCATCGTCGACGCGGTGCGCACACCGGTCGGCAAGCGCTACGGCGTCCTGTCCGGGCTGCACCCGGCCGAGCTGCTCGGCGCGGTGCACCGGGGCCTGATCGAGCGCAGCGGCCTCGCCGCCGAGACGATCGAGCAGGTGATCGGCGGCTGCGTCACCCAGGCGGGGGAGCAGGCCAACAACGTCACCCGCCAGGCGTGGCTGCACGCCGGCCTGCCGTACGGCACGGCCTGCACGTCGATCGACTGCGCGTGCGGATCCGGCCAGCAGGCGGTCCACCTGGTGGCCGGACTGATCGCGGCCGGCGCCATCGACGTCGGCATCGGCTGCGGCGTCGAGGCGATGAGCCGGGTCTTCCTCGGCGCGGCGGTCACCCCGGAGGCCGGCAGCCCGTTCCCGCCGTCCTGGTCGCTGGACATGCCCGACCAGTTCACCGCGGCCGAGCGGATCGTGCGGCGGCGCGGCATCACCCGTGAGGACGCCGACGCATTCGGCCTGCGCTCCCAGCGGCGCGCGGCGCGGGCGTGGGCGGAAGGCAGGTTCGACGGGCAGGTCCTCGCGGTCGAGGCGCCCGTGATGGGACCCGAGGGCCCGACGGGAGAGACCGCCGTCGTCACCAGGGACCAGGGGCTGCGCGACACCGGCATGGAGGCCCTGGGGAGGTTGCAGCCGGTGATGCCGGAGGGCATCCACACCGCGGGCAACTCCTCGCAGATCAGCGACGGCGCGGCCGGCGTGCTGCTGATGAGCGCCGGCCGGGCGCGCGAGCTCGGCCTGCGCCCGCGGGCGCGCATCGTCGCCTCCGGCATGGTCGGCTCCGACCCCTACTACCACCTCGACGGCCCGATCGACGCGACCCGGCAGGTGCTGAGGAAGGCGGGCATGAAGCTGGCCGACCTCGACCTCGTCGAGATCAACGAGGCGTTCGCCTCGGTCGTGCTCTCCTGGGCGCGGGAGCTCGACGCCGACATGGGCAAGGTCAACGTGAACGGCGGTGCGATCGCGCTCGGCCACGCCGTCGGCTCCACCGGCTCCCGCCTGCTCACCCAGGCGGTGTACGAGCTGGAGCGCACCGGCGGCTCGACGGCCCTGGTCACCATGTGCGCGGGCGGCGCCCACGCCACGGCCACGATCATCGAACGGATCTGAGGAAGCATGTCGATCGGACTGACCGACGAGCAGCGCGACCTGCGCGACGCCGTACGCGCCTTCGCGGCCCGGCACGTGACGCCGGCCGTGGTGCGGCAGGCGGTGGACGCCGAACACGAGGAGCTGCCGAAGTTCTGGCCCCTGCTGGCCGAGCAGGGCCTGCTCGGGCTGCACCTGCCCGAGGAGGCCGGCGGAGCGGGCTCAGGCCTGCTCGAACTCGCCGTCGTGGTGGAGGAGCTGGGTCGGGCGATGGTCCCCGGGCCGTTCCTGCCCACGGTCCTCGCGGGCGCCGTGCTGGCCCGCGCCGGGCACACGGCCCACCTCGCGGCGCTGGCCGGCGGGGAGAAGACCGCCGCGGTCGGCCTCCGGCCCGGCGGGCTCACCCTCACCCGGGGCGCCGGCGGGGAGGCCGTGGTCTCCGGGGTCTCCGAGCCGGTCATCGGCGGCCACGTCGCCGACCTGTTCGTGCTGCCCGCCGCCGACGGGACCGGCACGGCCTGGGTCGTGCTGCCGCGCGAGGCGGTGGAGACCGAGGACCTGCCCGGCCACGACCTGACCTGCCGCCCGTCGCGGGTGCGCGCCGCCGGCGTCGCCGTCCCGGCGGCCGACGTGCTGGTCGGCCTCTCCGACGGTGCCGTATTCGACCTGGCCGCCTCTCTGTTCGCGGCCGAGGCGTCCGGCCTGGCCGACTGGGCCACCTCCACCGCCGCCGAGTACGCGAAGGTGCGCCACCAGTTCGGCCGTCCGATCGGCCAGTTCCAGGGCGTCAAGCACCGCTGCGCCCGCATGCTGACCCGGGCCGAGCAGGCGCGGGTGTGCGCCTGGGACGCGGCCCGGGCTCTCGACAGCGTCCGTCTCGGTGAGGCCGGCGCTTCTGCCGGGGAGGCGGCGCTGGCCGCGGCGGTCGCCGGGGCGACCAGCGTGGAGGCGGCCTTCTCCGTCACCAAGGACTGCATCCAGACGCTCGGCGGCATCGGCTTCACCTGGGAGCACGACGCCGGCCTGTACCTGCGCCGGGCGCAGACGCTGCGCATCACGCTCGGCTCGGTCTCGTGGTGGCGCCGCAGGGTGGCCCGGCTCACGCTGGACGGCGTACGCCGCGAGCTCGGCGTCGAGCTGCCGCCGGAGGCCGAGCGGGTCCGGGCGGAGGTGCGCGCCGAGCTGCGGCCGGCGCTCGACCTGGACGGCCGCGACCGGCTGAGGTACCTGGCCGAGCACGGCTACACCGCCCCGCACCTGCCCGAGCCCTGGGGGAAGGGCGCCGACGCGGTCACCCAGCTCGTGATCGCCGAGGAGATGCGGGCCGCCGGGCTGCGCGCGGCCGACATGGTCATCGGCGCCTGGGTGGTGCCGACCCTGATCGCGCACGGCAGCCCCGAGCAGCAGGGGCGGTTCCTGCCGCAGACGCTGCGCGGCGACCTGGTGTGGTGCCAGCTGTTCAGCGAGCCGGGCGCGGGTTCCGACCTCGCGGCCCTGACCACCCGGGCCGAGAAGGTGGAGGGCGGCTGGAAGATCAACGGCCAGAAGGTCTGGACATCGATGGCCCGCCAGGCGCAGTGGGGCATCCTGCTGGCCCGCACCGACCCGGAGGCGCCCAAGCACAAGGGCCTGTCCTACTTCCTGCTCGACATGTCCAGCCCCGGCATCGACATCCGGCCGCTGCGCGAGCTGACCGGCGAGACGCTGTTCAACGAGGTGTTCCTCGACGACGTGTTCATCCCCGACGAGATGCTCGTCGCGCGGCCGGGTGACGGCTGGAAGCTGGCCCGCACGACGCTGGCCAACGAGCGGGTCCCGCTGTCGCACGACTCCTCGCTCGGCAGCGGTGGCGAGGCGCTGCTGCACATCGCCGCGGAACGGCCGGACGAGACGGACGACGAGCGGCTGACCCGGCTCGGCGGCATCCTCTGTGACGCCCAGTCCGGCGCGCTGTTCGCGCTGCGGACCACACTGCGGTCGCTGACCGGGCAGCAGCCCGGCGCGGAGTCCAGCGTGGCCAAGCTGATCGGCGTCGAGCACGTGCAGGAGGTCTGGGAGACCGCCATGGACTGGATCGGCCCGGACTCCCTGACCGGAGAGGGGATGGACCAGAGGTCCGACCCCACGCTGCGCTTCCTCAGCTCCCGCTGCATGTCCATCGCCGGGGGCACCACCGACGTGCAGCTCAACATCATCGGTGAGCGCCTGCTCGGGCTGCCTCGCGATCCCGAGGTCAAAGCATGAGCGGCAGGACGTTCGTCGAGCGCGCCCTGAACGACGACGAGGAGGACTGAGGAGCATGCCGATCGACCTCGACACGGCCCTGGGCGCGCCACCGGCCACCCGGGAGATCTTCTGGACCAGCCGCGACGTGCTGCTCTACCACCTCAGCCTGGGCGCAGGGAGGGACGCGGGCGCCGATCCCGAGCTGTCCTACACCTATGAGCGCGGCCTGCGCGTCCTGCCCACCTTCGCCATGGTCGCCGGGCAGGGGATCTCGGCGGGGGAGCGCCCGCCGACCGCGATGAGCATGCCCGGCATCGACATCGACCTGCGCAGGATCCTGCACGCCGGGCAGGCGCTCACCGTGCGCCGGCCGCTGCCCGCGACCGGCGAGGCCGTCGTGTCCTCCCGGGTCGCGAACATCTGGGACAAGGGCAAGGCCGCGGTTATCGAGATGGAGCAGGCGGCGGCCGATCCCGCGGGCGACCCGCTGTGGACCACGACCATGCTGATCTGGGCGCGCGGCGAGGGCGGCTTCGGTGGCGAGCCGGGCCCGGAGACCCCGTGGACGGAGCCGGACCGGGAGCCCGACCACGTGCTCGACTCGCCGACCACCCCCGGGCAGGCCCTGCTCTACCGGCTCAACGGCGACCTCAACCCGCTGCACGCCGACCCCGCCTTCGCCCGGGCGGCCGGCTTCGACCACCCGATCCTGCACGGCCTCGCGTCGTACGGCATAGTGGCGAAGGCGCTGACGGACGGCGTCCTCGGCGGTGACGTGACCAGGCTGACCGGGCTGTCGGTGCGTTTCGCCGGGGTGCTGTTCCCCGGCGAGACGATCCGGACCACCGTGTGGCGCGAGGGCGACCGGCTCGTGTTCCGATCCACCTGCCCCGAGCGCGGCGACGCCGCCGTGCTCACCCACGCGACAGCGGAGATCTCATGACGGAGACGCGGATCGACCGTACGGAGCTGACGGCGACCCCGAACAACGAGGGCGTGGACGCGGCGGTCGCCGCGGCCCGCCGGGTGATCGACGCGCTGCTCCACTCGGGCGACATGTCGGCGGTCGAGATGTCCCAGGTCGCCGAGCAGCTGAACGCCGTGGCCGACCACCTGGAGGCGCACGCCCCCACGGTGGGCGAGCGCATGGTCGACATGTGGCGGGGGGAGGGCGTGACCCGGCACGACCCGGTGACCGGGCCGGAGAACGCGGTCGCCCCGCCGCTGCGCCTGTACGGCAGGGACGACGGTTCCATCGAGGGCGAGGTCGTGCTGGGCATGCCCTACCAGGGGCCTCCCGGATGCGTGCACGGAGGTGTGTCGGCGCTGCTGCTCGACCACACGCTGGGCGTCGCGAACGCCTGGGCAGGGACCTCGGGGATGACGGGCACGCTGACCCTGCGCTACCACCGGCCCACCCCGTTGTTCGAGCGGCTGACCGTGACCGGCAGGCAGACCTCCGTGGACGGACGCAAGATCTACACCACCGGGGCGATCACCGCGGACGGGCAGGTGTGCGTCACCGCCGAGGGCCTGTTCATCGACAAGCAGCTCGACCGGCCTCGCCGATCCCAGGCGCAGTAAGCGCTCTCACAGGACAGATGGCTTCGGCTCTTCGCCAGGAAACGCGGTTTCCACGGCTATTGACGAGCGGTCAGTTAACAGTAAAGTTACTTTACTGAGAGCGCTCTCAGAGCTTGTCTCCGCACCCCCCCAGAGGAGCCGAGAGATGCACGTGTCGTTCCGGCGATGGCGGCGGGCTCTGCTCGCCGTCGTGTTGCTGGCCCAGGCGGTCGTCCTCGCCGCCGGGCAGCAGGCGGCGAACGCCGCCGTCACGCAGTTGCCATTCAAGATCACCAACAACTCCGGCCGAGGCGACGCGACGTACGTCTACGTCGTCGCCCGCTCGGCCGGCCGGCAGGGGTACGTCGACGCCTCGGGGACGTGGCGCGCGTACAGTTTCCCCTCGTCGATCCCCAACGGGCCCGTCCCGGCGCCGGACATCGCGATCCCCGGGCCGGGCAACGGCGCCACCACGACCATCACGCTGCCGCCGAGCCTGTCCGGCGGCCGCGTCTATGTGTCGATGGGTGCCAAGCTGCGGTTCTTCCTGACCACGAACGGCCTGGTCGAGCCGGCGCCCTGGGTCGACAGCGACCCGAACGCCGGCATCCTCTACGACTGGACGGAGTTCGCCAGGGACAGCAACGGCGGCACGGGCATCTTCATCAACTCGACCACGGTCGACATGTTCAGCATCCCGATGACGGTCAGCGTCACCGACTCCTCCGGGAACACCCAGACGCAGGGCATCCCCGGCAACCGCACCGGCGTACTCAACGCGATCGCCGGGCTGGGGTCGCCGTGGTCCGGCCTGACGACGACCCGGGCCTCCGACGGCCTCCCGCTGCGCGTGCTCGCGCCCGTGCACGCCATCGCCAAGGGGCTGTTCCCCTCGACGTACCTCGACTCCTACGTGAACGGGGTGTGGTCCTACTACGCCACGCACCCGTTGACCGTCCAGACGTCGCTGGGCACCTTCACCGGCACCACCAGCGGCACGAACTGGACGTTCAGGAACGCGTCCGGCGCCGTCATCGGCACGCTCACCAGACCGGTCACGAGCGACGTCTTCGCGTGCTCCGGTGGCATGCAACCGCAGAACCAGCCCGACCAGGCCGCCATCCTCGCGGTCGGCGCGCGGGTGTGCGCCGCGCTCAACCGCGCGACGCTGTCGACGGCAGGCCGGGTCATGTACGACACCCAGCCGACGACGGACGCGACGAAGTTCTACGGGCAGTCCGCGTCGAACCTGTTCAGCAAGACGATGCACGCCAACTCGCTGAACGGCCTGGCCTACGGCTTCTCCTACGACGACGTCGGCGGGTTCGCCCCGACGATCGACCAGCCCAACCCGTCGTCGGCCGCGATGACGATCGGAAGCTTCGGCACCGGCGGCGGCACGGGCGGCCCCGGCGGCACGGTGGCCGGCCAGCCGATCACCGGCCCCGGCGGCAAGTGCGTCGACGTGGCGGGCGACGACACGGGCGGCAACGGCGCGCCGGTGCAACTGTGGGACTGCCAGTCCTACGCCGTCGACCAGCACTACACGATGGTCGGCAACACCCTGCGCACGTTCAACGGCGGCAAGTGCCTCGACGTCGTCGACAACGGCACCGCGAACGGGTCGAAGGTGCAGATCTGGGACTGCTCCGGCGGCGGCAACCAGCAGTGGGTGCTGCAGTCCGACGGCTCCATCAGGAACACCGGGTCAGGCCGGTGCCTCGACTCGCCCAGCGGCGCGACCGGCAACGGCACCCGCCTGCAGATCTACGACTGCAACGGCAGCGCGGCCCAGCGCTGGTCGTTCGCCGGCGGGGCGAACATCGCCGGCCCCGGCGGCAAGTGCGTCGACGTCGCCGGTGACGACACCGGAGGCAACAACACGGCGGTGCAGCTGTGGGACTGCCAGTCCTACGCGAAGGACCAGTACTGGACCTGGAGCGGGCAGACGCTGCGCACCCTCGGCCGCTGCCTCGACGTGCAGTCGGGCGGCACCGCCAACGGCACGCCGTTGCAGCTGTACGACTGCAACACCACGGGCGCGCAGAACTGGGTGCAGCTGGCCGACGGGTCGATCCGGAACCCCCAGTCGGGCCGGTGCATCGACGCCCCCGGCGGCGCGACCGGCAACGGCACCCGTCTGCAGATCTACGACTGCAACGGCAGCGCGGCCCAGCGCTTCGCCGTCCAGTGAAGATCCGGCCCGGCGGTGCACCCCCTCGCACCGCCGGGCCGGATCGCCCGCCTCACGAATCGCGGGCGGAACGGGTGGTGGCGAAGGTGCCGCTCGCCAGGATCACGGCGCAGCCCGCCAGCTGGAGAGGGGAGGGGTGCTCGCCGAGGACGGCCCAGCCGAGGACGAGGGCCCCGACGGGCGTGAGCAGCAGCAGGATGGCCCCGACGTGGCTGGCGAGACGGGGCGCGGCCACGGCGACGAGGAGCCAGCCGAGCACCTGCCCGAAGACCGCGACCAGGGCCAGCCACCCGACGGCCGTCCAGCCGGGAGCCAGATCGACGCCCTGCCAGAGGGCGCCCGCGGCCAGCGAGGCGACGGCGGCGGCGACGGTCACCCACAGATAGGACTGCACCGCCTGCCCCTGCTGCCCTCCCCGCCGCAGCAGGAACAGGAAGCCCGAGTAGCACACGGCCGCCAGCACGGCGTGGACGGTCCCGAGGAGCGGCCGGCTCCCGCCGGCGCCGCCCTCGGCCACACCGCTCGCCAGGACCACGCCGAGCAGGAGGAAGGGCAGGGACACGAGGAAGCGGCGGGGCGGCGGCTCGCGGTCCACCAGCAGGGCGAGCAGCGGCACGATCACCACCTGGACGTTGACGAGCACGGTGGACAGCCCGGCGCCGACCTCGTCGATCGCCGCCGTCCACAGCAGCATGTCGCCGGCGAACAGGGCGCCCGCGGCGAGGGTGACGGCCCGCCGGCGCGCCGGCACCGGGCCCTCGCGCCCGCGTTCCAGCAGTGCGAGCGGAACCAGCGCGGGAAGGGCCAGCAGGCAGCGGTAGAACGAGGCGGTGCCCGGTGAGGCGCCCGACAGGTGGATCAGCACGGCCGAGGCCGACACGAACAGCGCCCCCAGCGCCATCGACACGGACGGGTGGCCCGCGGCCCGGCCGGTCACGTTCGCGGTCTGGCTCTCGCTCACACGTGTCATGGGCGTCCCCCGGCTTCCGGTGGTCCGGTGTGATCGGTTCCGCCAACCCGAGCTACCCCCCGGTGCCGGAACCACGCCTCATGACGAACCGCGTGCGGGCGTCTCAGGAGTCGGCGATGCCGAGCTCGCGCTTGACCTCCTGTCGGATCACCTTGCCGGTGGCGTTGCGCGGCAGCGCCTCGGTCGTGATCCGCCACCGCGACGGCACCTTGAAGTAGGCGAGCCGGTCGCACAGGTGCGCCCGCAGGTCGTCCTCGCCCACGTCGTGCCCCGCCGCCATGACGACCACGGCGACGACCTCCTGGCCGAGGTCGGGGTGCGGTGCGCCGAGCACGACGCACTCCACCACAGCCGGGTGCTCGGCCAGCGCGTTCTCGACCTCGGCGGGGTAGACGTTCTCCCCGCCCCGGATGATCAGGTCGGAGCGGCGGGTGCTCAGGCGCAGCCGCCCGTTCTCGATCACCCCGATGTCGCCGGTGTGCAGCCACCGGTCCTCCCGTATGGCCTGCGCGGTCGCCTGGGGGTCCCGCCAGTAGCCGAGCATGTTGAACGGGCTGCGGACGCAGACCTCGCCCTCCTCGCCCTCCGGCAGCGGCTTGCCCTCGGGGTCGCGGATCTCCAGCCGCACGGTGGCGATCGGGCGGCCGAGCGTCCCCGGGGCCTCCTCCAGGTCGGCCGGGGTGGCGACGGCGATCGCGGTGGACGACTCGGTCAGGCCGTAGCTGTCCACCAGGGACTGCCGGGCGACCGGGAACACCTCGCGCAGCCGCTGCTTGAACGCGGGGGAGGACGGCGCCGAGGCCAGCGCGAAGGCGGTCAGCGACGACAGGTCGTAGCCCGACAGGTCGCCGTGCTCGATCAGGCGGTTCGCCATCGTCGGCACCGCGCCCCAGTTGGTGACCCGCTCCCGCTCGACGAGCCGCAGCACGCGGTCCACGTCGAAGGCCCCCAGGTGCATCACGACGGCGCTGCCGGTCGCGAGGCGGGGCACCGCGAGATTGTGCAGGCTCGCGATGTGGAACAGCGGCAGCGCCAGCAGGTAACGCCGGTCCGCGGGGTTCGTCGGGTCGCCGAACGCCTGGGCCAGCGCGTCGTTCATCCGGTGGTACTCGACCACGGAGGTGAGGTTGCGATGCGTGTGGACCGCGCCCTTGGGACGGCCCGAGGTGCCGCTGGTGTAGATGATCACCGCTGGGTCGTCCTCGGCGGCGGCGTGCGGGGCCGGCGGAGCGCCCGCGTGCCGCTCGATCAGCCGGGGGAGGTCCTCCTCAAGGGCCACGACCGTGGTCCCCGCGGGGGCGAGCGCGGCCCGCTTGGCGTCCGCGATCAGCACCTTCGGCTCCGTGTGACCGAGGGCGTACTCGACCTCCCCGCGTGACCACCACGCGTTGTACGCGACCGCGACGGCGCCGGCGGCCACCGCCGCCCAGAACGAGACGATCCAGCCCGGGTAGTTGGCCGCGTTGATCGCGACGCGGTCGCCGGGGCGCACACCGTGCTCCTCGCGCAGTGCGGCGGCCAGCGCGGCCGTCTGGCGGGCGTGCTCGGCGAAGCTCAGCCGCTCGTGCGCCGTCACGATGTAGTCGCGGTCGCCGTACGCGGCCGAGGCGGCGAGCACCTCGCCGAGGTTGCGGGGCCGGTTCTTGAAGACCGTCATGCGCGTGCCGAGGACCTCCTCCTCGGCGAGCTCGAACGCCCCGCCGGGACCGGTGAGCCCGGCCATCACCGCCGCCGCCGCGAGCCTCGGATCTGTCGACATGCCTATCAGTTCCCCTTCATGCCGGGATGCGCCGCGCGCCGGAGTCCGTCCGTGGCCGAAATTGTCGGCAAAGGCCGGGCGCGGGACGCCGGAACTCCCGGTCACCGGGACGGCGGGGCGAATCCCTCCATGCACTCGGGTGAGCGTAGGCCGCGCGGACGGGATCGGCGTCACGCCGCCGGACAGGAAGGACTCCAACGACCGCCCCCCGTTCTCACAGTGATCCGACTCCTCTTCTGCTCTGCGCCTCTTCTGCTCTGCGCCTCTTCTGCTCGGCGGGGGAGGTCAGCCGTTATAGGGGGCCGCGACGTCCAGGACCCAGACGACGCCGAAGCGGTCCTTGAGCATTCCGTAGAGCGGCGCCCACTGCGCGGGCTCCAGCGGCCGCACGACGGTCGCGCCGACGGCCAGCCTGTCCCAGAGGGCGGTGATCTCGCCGGTGTCGTCGCCGCGCACGGAGACGAAGACGGCGTTCTCCCCCGGGTGCCAGGGCGTCTGCGAGGGCACGTCGTAGGCCATGACATGGAAGCCGTTGTCCGCGGTGACCTGGCCCCACATCACCCAGTCCGCCTCGTCGGGATCCTGCACGGCGCCCGCGTCCTTGTAGGTGACGGCGACGACGCTCCCGCCGAAGACGGAGTGATAGAAGTCGAGCGCCGCCCGGGCGTCGCCGCGGAAGTTCAGGTGAGTCGTGGTGGTGATGGACATGGTGGCTCCTCGCCTTCGGTGATTCGGTGACCCCACACTTTCAGGGGTAGAGGACAGGGTGTGTCCTCTACTGGAAGCACAATGAGTCTCGTGCCGAAGACATCCGCGCGACTGCTCGCGATCCTCTCGCTGCTGCAGACCCGCCGTGACTGGTCGGGAGAGGACCTGGCGGCCCGGCTGAACGTCAGTGCGCGCACGGTCCGCCGTGACGTGGACCGTCTTCGCGAGCTCGGTTACCCGATCATCACCTTCAAGGGGCCCGACGGCGGATACCGGCTCGACGCCGGTTCGCGGATGCCCCCGCTGCTGTTCGACGACGACCAGGCCGTCGCCCTCGCCGTGGCCCTCCAGACGGCCACCGCGAGCGGGGCCGGCATCGGGGAGGCCGCGGCGCGCGCGCTGACCACCGTCCGGCAGGTCATGCCCGCGCGGCTGCGCCACCGGATCGACGCCCTTCAGGTCACCGCCGTCGAGCGGTCCGCGATCCCGGCCGGTCCGCGCGTCGACATCGGCGTGCTCACGGCGCTCGGCGCCGTCGTCCACGCCCGTGAGGTGCTGCGTTTCGACTACGCCGCCGCGTCTCCTCCGGACACGGACGACGACGGCGTGCCGGCGCCACCGCGCCGGGTGGAGCCTCATCACCTGGTCACCTGGGGCGGGCTCTGGTATCTGGTCGCCTGGGACCTCGATCGTGGGGACTGGCGCACCTTCCGCGCCGACCGGATCACCCCGCGCACCCCCACGGGACCGCGTTTCACCCCGCGCGAGCTGCCGGGAGGTGATGTGGCCGCCTACGTGGCCGGCAGGTTCCGAGGCTCCAGCTCAGGCTCCGGCTCCGGCGGCTCCGGCGACTGGCCCTGCCGCGGCGAGGTGATCCTCGGCCTGCCCGCCGCCGCCGTGTCCCCCTACATCCGCGACGCGGTCGTGGAGGCACTCGGCCCGGACCGTTGCCGGCTCGTCCTGGGTTCGTGGTCATGGGCCGGCCTGGCCGCCGCCGTCGGCAGGTTCGACGCCGACATCGAGGTCGTCGGCCCGGCCGAGCTCAAAGCCGCCTTCGCCCACCTGGCACGCCGCTACGCCAACGCCGCCGAGGTGTGACACGCGGGACTCACTCGAGGAGTTCGACCGCGTGCGCGAACTGCTCCACTGGTCTCCAGAACGGCAGCCGCAGCCGGGAGCGCTGCGCGTTCGAGGGGGAGAAGGCCGGGCCGGCGGTGACCAGCACGCCCCTTCCCCGTGCGCGTTCTGCCAGCGCGACGGCGTCGGTTCCGGTGTCGATCCACAGCGCCGTCCCGCCGTGCGGCGGCGTCCACCGCCACGCCGGGCGCCGTTCCGCCAGGACCGCCGCCGCCTCGGCGAGATGGGTCCGCAGGCGCCGGGTGCGCTCCTGCCGGGCCCGATCGGCCTGCGTCAGGAGCTCGGCGGTCACCATCTGGTCGATCACCGGAGCCGCCAGGTCCAGTGCCGCCTTGGCCTGCGTCAACCGCACGATCATCGGCCGCTCCGCGCGGATCCACCCGACCCGTAGCCCGCCCCAGAGCAGCTTGGACGCGGTGCCGATCCGGATCACCGAGCCGGGAGTCGCGGAGCCGGGATGAGCAGGGTCGGGCAGCGGGGGCCGGACGCCGCGGTCGTCGAGGACGAGATCGGCACAGGATCGGTCTTCGATCGTCAGCACGCCGTGCCTGCCGACGATCTCGCTGAGCCGCTCCCTGCTCGCCGCCGGCCAGCTGATCCCGGTGGGGTTGTGCGCCGAGGGCTGGCAGTAGAGGAGGGCGGCCCGATGCGCGACCCGTTCGAGGTGGTCGAGGTCGAGGCCGTCCTGCCGTACGGGCACCCCCGTCAGCCGCGCCCCGGCCGTACGGAACGCCTCGATCGCACCTCGGTAGCTCGGCTCCTCGACCAGCACTTCGTCTCCCGGCGCGACCAGGGACGACGCGCACAACCAGACGGCCTGCTGGGAGCCGGACGTGACGAGGATCTGGTCGGGCCCGGTCGGCAGCCCCTGCGCGGTGTACTGCTCGGCCACGATCGAGCGAAGACGAGGCAGCCCCGCGGCGTAGTAGCCGTCGTCCGCGAGGTAGACGTCGAGCTCGCGCAGGTCGACCGCCGCAACGACGTCCCGCACCAGCGACAGGGCGGGCAGGGCGCCGCTGGACAGGTCCAGCTCGACCGGGCGGCGGGTGCGGCCGAAGGACGCCAGCCGTCCCTCGACCACATGATCCCCTCCCGCGCTCCGGCCGCGCCGGATGCGCGAGCCCGACCCCTGCCGGGACGTCAGCTGTCCCCGCGCGGCCAGCTCGGCGTACGCCTCGGCGACGGTCCCGCGGGACACGCCCAGCGCGGCGGCCAGCGCGCGTTGCGGCGGCAGCGCGGCCCCGTCGACCAGCACGTTGCCGGCGATCAGCTCGGCGAGCGCGCCGGCGAGCGCGTGCGGCAGCGGCACGTCCTCCGCCCGCCATCCCCCGATCAAGCGGGCCAACGCGGCACTGTCGACATGCTCCGCACGTGCCATGGACCAATTCTGCGTGATTGGCCTGGCCGGTACGGCAGCAGGGGAACATCCTCGACCGTACGCGCAGGTCGACGACGACAGGGAGGTCGCGGTGGCGACGGTGGTGCTGCTGGGAACGCTGGACACCAAGACCGAGGAGTATCGCTGGGTCCGCGACCAGCTGCGCGACGCGGGCTGCGACGTGCTCCTGATCAATGTCGGCACCTTCGCCCACGGCGCGGAACTCGCCGACATCGGCGCGGACGAGGTGGCGCGGGCGGCAGGCACCGAGCTCGACCGGCTCCGCGACGCCCGTGACCGCGGCGCCGCGATGGACGCGATGGCGACCGGCGCCGCCGTGATCGTCCGGCGGCTGTTCGACGAGGGGCGCCTCGACGGCCTGCTCGCGATCGGCGGCTCCAGCGGCTCGTCCGTCGCCGCCCGGGCGCTTCAGGCCCTGCCCGTCGGAGTGCCCAAGCTGCTGGTCTCGACCATGGCCTCGGGCGACGTCGGCCCCTACGTCGGAGACGTCGACGTCACCCTCATGTACTCCGTCGTGGACATCTCCGGCATCAACCGGCTCTCGCGCGCGGTTCTCGGCAACGCCGCCGCCGCGGCGGCCGGGATGGCCCAGCGGTACGCCCGGGTCCGGGATGAGACCGGCGACGAACGCACGCTCGTCGGCGCCACGATGTTCGGGCTCACCACGCCCGCCGTCGACGAAGCCCGTGACTACCTGACCAGCGCCGGATACGAAGTGCTGGTCTTCCACGCCACCGGTTCCGGCGGGCGGGCGATGGAGGCCCTCGCCGCCTCCGGCATGCTCGACGGCGTCCTCGACCTGACCACCACCGAACTGGCCGACGACCTCGTCGGCGGGGTCCTCACCGCCGGCCCCCACCGGCTGGAGGCGGCGGGGCGAGCCGGCATCCCGCAGGTCGTCAGCGTCGGGGCACTCGACATGGTCAACTTCGGGCCCCGGGACACCGTGCCGGAGGAGTTCGCGGACCGGAAGTTCCTGGTGCACAACCCCACGGTCACCCTCATGCGGACGACCCGCGACGAGATGGCCGAGCTCGGGGCCAGGATCGGCGACAAGCTCAGCCGCGCGACCGGGCCGGTGGAGGTCTACCTGCCGCTGAAGGGCGTCTCCGGGATCGACGTCGAAGGAGGGCCGTTCGCCGATCCCGATGCCGACGCCGCCTGCTTCGCCGCGCTCCGGGACGGCCTGAAGGACACCGGCGTCCCCGTCCACGACGTGGACGCCGCCATCAACGATCCGGGCTTCGGCCGGGCCGCGGCCGAAGCCCTGCACCGCCTCATCCGCGCCCAGCGAACCGGAGAATGAGATGAACCGCGAGACAGCTCTCGAACGCCTGCGCGCCACCGTCGGGTCCGGCCGGCCCATCATCGGAGCGGGCGCCGGCACCGGCCTGTCGGCCAAGGCCGCCGAGGCCGGCGGCGTCGACCTGCTGATCATCTACAACTCGGGCCGCTACCGCATGGCCGGGCGGGGCTCGCTCGCCGGGTTGCTTCCGTACGGCGACGCCAACGCGATCGTCGTCGACATGGCCAGGGAAGTCCTCCCGGTCGTGCGCGACACCCCCGTGCTGGCCGGGGTCTGCGGCACCGACCCCTTCCGTCTCATGGGCCCCTTCCTCGACCAGTTGAAGGCGATGGGCTTCGCCGGCGTGCAGAACTTCCCCACCGTGGGCCTGTACGACGGCAAGTTCCGGCAGAACCTCGAGGAGACCGGGATGGGCTACCGGCTCGAGGTGGACATGATCAGGGAAGCGCGTCGGCGTGACCTGCTCACCGCCCCCTACGTCTTCGACGCCGAGCAGGCCGCGGCGATGGCCGAGGCCGGCGCCGACGTCCTCGTGCCCCATGTCGGGCTGACCACGAGCGGCAGCATCGGCGCGGAGACCGCCCTCACCCTCGAAGAGGCGGCCACCGCGGTGCAGGAGATGCGCGATGCCGCCGTCGCGGTGAACCCCGACGTCATCGTGCTCTGCCACGGCGGCCCCATCGCCGAACCGGAGGACGCCCAGTTCGTCCTCGATCGCACGAACGGGATCGCGGGCTTCTTCGGGGCGTCGTCGATGGAACGCCTCCCCACGGAGAAGGCGATCGCCGCCCAGGCGACCCAGTTCAAGAGCCTGCGGCTCGGCCCTGCCTGACGCTTCCTGGACGGCTGATCCGGCGCTTTCCACTCGACCTCACGCCGGCCTGCGCGGCGGCGGGCCTCCCGGTGAGCGGGACTGGTCCCTTTCCGTGTGCCGTGTCACACCACTATTTCGGCCCAACACACGGCGGACGGAAGACCTATGGGAAGTCTGGACGGAAAAGTCGCGATTGTTACGGGAGCGGGTCAGGGTGTCGGCCAGGGCATCGCGCTCGCCCTCGCCTCGGAGGGCGCCGCCGTGGCGGTGCTCGGCCGCACGACGGCGAAGCTGGAGACGACCTGCGAGCTGATCCGCGAACGCGGCGGGACGGCGGAGCCGTTCCAGTGCGAGGTTACCGAGAGCGACGCGATCCCCGCGGTGGTCGAGGCCGTCGTGGCCCGGTTCGGCGGGGTGGACATCCTCGTCAACAACGCCTACACCGGCGCGTACGGCCCGCTGCTGTCGATGAGCGACGCCGACTTCCAGAAGGGCTTCCGCAGCGGCCCGTTCGCCGCGTTCGCATTCATGAAGGCCTGTCACCCCCACATGAAGGCCCGCGGCGGCGGCAGCATCGTCAACCTCGTCACCTCTGCCATGGTCCGCTGGGATCCCGCCACCTACGGCGCGTACGCCGCGGCGAAGCAGGCGCTGCGCTCGCTCACGCGTACGGCGGCCACCGAGTGGGGCCCGGACGGCATCCGCGCCAACAACATCGCCCCGCACGCCCTGTCCCCGGGGCTGAAGCGGTGGACGGAGGCCTTCCCTGAGGAGGCGGAGGCGTTCCGCAAGACCATCCCCCTCGGCTACATCGGCGACTGCGAGCAGGACATCGGCCGCGCCGTGGTCGCGCTCGTGGGCCCGGACCTGCGCTACCTGACCGGCGCGACCGTGCCCCTCGACGGCGGGCAGGCCTTCTTCGGCTGAGCCCCCGCACCCCCCGCACCACCTGCCGCCGTCTGGCGGTCAGCGAAAGGAGAACCAGCGGATGAACGGCAAGGCGATCGGCCGCGTGGCGGCCGGTGCCCTGGCCCCCGTGATGGCCGTGGCGATGCCGGCGGGCTGCGCCGGCGAACAGCCGGATTTCTCCCGGTCAGCGGGATTCGCCGGATCGCCGGCGGGTCCCGCTGACTAACGTCTGGACAGCTTGAAGACCGGAGTGGAGGATCCCCCATTGACTCAGGAAGCGCCCCGGACGGCTCCGGACGTGCTCGCCCCGGCGAAGCTGGGGCCGGTGACCCTGCGCAACCGCATCATCAAGGCGGCCACGTACGAGGGGCTGAGCCGTAAGAGCCTCGTCACCGACGAACTTATCGAGTTCCACGTGCGGCACGCCCGGGGCGGCGTCGGCATGACCACCGTGGCCTACTGCGCGGTCGCCCCCGAGGGACGCACGGACGCGCGCCAGATCCAGTGGACCCCCGAGGCGCTGCCCGGGCTGCGCAGGCTCACCGACGCGGTGCACGCCGAGGGCGCCGCCGTCGCCGCGCAGATCGGCCACGCCGGGCCGGTCGCCAACCCCAAGTCGAACAAGCTGCCCTCGCTCGGCCCCACGCGGCACTTCCACGCCACCACGACGAGCTTCACCAAGGCCGCGACCCGGGACGACCTGCGGCGGATCGTCGCCGCCCACGCCCACGCCGGGAAGATGGCGATCGAGGCGGGCTTCGACGCCGTCGAGATCCACCTCGGGCACAACTACCTCGCCAGCTCGTTCCTCAGCCCGCGGGTCAACCACCGCAAGGACGAGTACGGCGGCAGCCTGGAGAACCGGGCCCGCCTGTCGCGGGACATCGCCCGCGCCGTGCGCGACGCGGTCGGCGACCGGATCGCGATCACGGCCAAGCTCAACATGGACGACGGCGTGCCCGGCGGCTTCTGGCTGGACGAGTCGATCAAGGTCGCGCAGTGGCTGGATGAGGACGGCTCGCTCGACGCGCTGGAGCTCACCGCCGGCAGCTCGCTGCTCAACCCCATGTACCTGTTCAAGGGCGACGCCCCGCTGCGCGAGTTCGCCGCGGTCATGAAGCAGCCGGTGAAGCTCGGCGTCCGGCTCGTCGGCAAGCACTTCCTGCGCGCCTACCCCTACAAGGACGCTTACCTGCTCGACGACGCCCGGCAGTTCCGCGCCGCGCTCAAGACGATGCCGCTCATCCTGCTCGGCGGGATCACCAACAAGCAGGTCATGGACCAGGCGATGGCCGAGGGCTTCCAGTTCGTCGCGATGGCCCGGGCGCTGCTGCGCGAGCCGGACCTGATCAACCGCATCCAGGCGGACAACGGCGTCAGGTCGCTGTGCATCCACTGCAACAAGTGCATGACCGCGATCTACGGAGGCACGCACTGCGTGCTGACCGGCCCGATCGCCGTACGGCAGAAGGGGTAGCGGTGCGCCGGGAGACCATCGCCGACCTGCTGCTCGACCGCCTGGGCGACGACCACCCCGGCCTGCGGACCCGCGAGCGCACCTGGACCTGGGACGAGGTGGTGCGGGAGAGCGCCGCCCGGGCCGCGCTGGCGCGGTCACTGCGGCAGGACGGGCCGTTCCACATCGGCGTGCTGCTCGACAACACTCCCGAGTACATCTTCTGGCTCGGCGCCGCCGCGCTGAGCGGCGCGACGATCGTCGGGATCAACAGCACCCGGCGCGGCGCGTACCTGGAGCAGGAGGTCAGGCACACCGACCTGCAGCTCGTCGTCACCGACGAGGCAGGGACGAAGCTGCTCGACGGGCTCGACATCGGCGTGCCGCGCGACCGCTTCCTGCGGGTGGACGGCGACGGCTACGCGGACACGGTCGCCGCGCACGCGTGCGAGCCGGTCCGCGACCCGGAGATCACGCCGAAGACGCGGATGCTGCTGCTGTTCACCTCGGGCACCACCGGCGCCTCCAAGGCCGCCGTCTGCTCGCAGGGCCGGCTGGCCGGGCTGGGCTACGCCAACTGCGAGAAGTACGACGTGCGGCGGCACGACGTCAGTTATTGCTGCATGCCGCTCTTCCACGGCAACGCGCTGATGGCGTTGTGGGCGCCGTCGCTGACCGCCGGGGCGACGGTCGTCCTCGTGCCGAAGTTCTCCGCCTCCGGGTTCCTGCCCGACGTCCGCTTCCACGGCGTCACGTTCTTCACCTACGTCGGTAAGGCCATCGCGTACATCCTGGCCCAGCCAGAGCGGCCCGACGACGCCGACAACACGCTCGACCACGCCTTCGGCACCGAGGCGTCGCCGGAGGACCAGGCGGAGTTCCTGCGCAGGTTCGGCTGCCGGCTCGTCGAGAGCTACGGATCGAGCGAGGGCGCCGGCATGATCACGCTCGCGCCCGAGGGCCCGGCCTCCGCGCTCGGCCGCCCCGCGCGCCCCGGCGTACGGGTGGTCAACCCCGAGACCCGCGAGACCTGCCCGCGCGCCGTGCTCGACGCGCACGGCCGGGTGACCAACGCCGAGGAGGCCATCGGCGAGATCGTGGACGTCGACGGCGCGGCGAGGTTCGAGGGCTACTACAAGAACGAGGCCGCCGACGCCGAACGGGTCAGGCACGGCTGGTACTGGACCGGCGACCTCGGCTACATCGACGAGGACGGCTACATCTACTTCGCGGGCCGGTCGGGCGACTGGATCCGGGTGGACGGCGAGAACATCTCCGCGCTGCCGACCGAGCGCGTCCTGCGCCGGCACCCGCTGATCGTCGCGGCCGCCGTGTTCGGCGTGCCCGACCCGCGCTCCGGCGACCAGGTCATGGCCGCGCTCGAGATCCCCGAGGGCACGTCGTTCGAGGACCTCGGCCTGCCGGGGTTCCTGGCCGCGCAGGAGGACCTCGGCACCAAGGGGGCGCCGCGCTACGTGCGGGTCTCCCACGCGCTGCCGGCCACCGGGTCGAACAAGCTGCGCAAGAAGGAGATGCAGATGGAGGGCTGGCGGACCGGCGACGCCGTCTATCGATGGGCCGGCCGGGGTGCGCCCGACTACACCCTCATGACCGGACAGGACAAGGCCGCGCTGCGCGAGGAGTTCGCCGCCAACGGGCGCCTGCGCTTCCTCGGTCAGGCGTGAAGGAGAGCGGACATGGATCTGCGGGAGAGTCCAGAGCAGCGCGAGCTGCGCCGGGAGCTGAGGGAGTACTTCGCGGGCCTGCTGCCCGAGGACGAGCGGCGCCGCGTCGGCGAGGAGGGCGTCGGCGGCGCCCGGTTCCGTGAGGTCGTGCGGCGCCTCGGCGCCGACGGCTGGCTCGGCATCGGCTGGCCGGTCGAGTACGGCGGGCAGGGCCGGTCGGTCGAGGAGCAGTACGTGTTCTTCGACGAGGTCCAGCGGGCCGGGCTGCCGTTCCCGTTCGTCACCGTCAACACGGTCGGCCCGACGCTGATGAGCCATGGGTCGCCCGAGCAGAAGAAGCGGTATCTGCCCGGCATCCTGTCCGGCGACGTGGTCTTCGCGATCGGCTACACCGAGCCGGGCGCGGGCACCGACCTCGCGTCCCTCACCACCCGGGCGGTCAGGGACGGCGACGAGTGGGTCATCGACGGCAGCAAGATCTTCACCAGCGGCGCCAACACGGCCGACTACGTGTGGCTGGCCTGCCGTACCGACCCCGACGCGCCCAAGCACAAGGGCATCTCGATCCTGATCGTGCCGACGGACGCGCCCGGCTTCTCCTGGAGCCCCATTCAGGCCGTGGGCGGGATGGTCGTGACGGCCACCTACTACAGCGGCGTACGGGTGCCGGCCGACGCGGTGGTCGGCGAGGTCGACGGCGGCTGGCGGATCATCACCCACCAGCTCAACCACGAGCGCATCGGCCTGGCCGCGCTCGGCGGCCGGATGATCCAGCTCTGGGAGCAGGTCGCCGGCTGGGCGCGCGACAACGGCGCGATGGAGCTGCCGTGGGTGCGGCGGGACCTCGCCCGCGCGTACGCCCGGCTGGAGGCGATGCGGCTGATGAACTGGAAGATGACCGACGCGGTCGCGCGTGACACGCTGTCGGGCGCGGACGCCGGGGCGGCCAAGGTGTACGGCACCGAGACCCACATCGACGTGCAGCGCACGCTGTCGGGGATCATCGGCGCGGGCGGGCGCGTGCGCCCCGAGTCGCCGGGCGCCGTACTCGCCGGGCAGATCGAGCAGCTGTCGCGACAGGGCATCGTCAACACCTTCGGCGGCGGCGTGAACGAGGTCCTGCGGGACATGGTCGCCACCCAGGGCCTCGGCCTTCCCCGGGCGGGGCGCTGATGACCGCCTACGAGGACTTCGCCGGGCGGGAGATCGTCCCGCCGCGGGAGGGGCCCGACCCGGTGAACGTGCCCATGATCCGGCACTGGGCCGAGGCGATGGGCGACCGCAACCCCGTTTACCTGGACGACGACGCCGCCCGAGCGACCGGCCGTCCCGGGATCGTCGCCCCCGCGTCGATGACCCAGGCGTGGACGATGCGGGGGTACGCGGCGAGCATGGCAGGCTCGGGTGCGGGGCAGGGGGCCGAGGAGCTGAACGCGCTGTTCGAGAAGGACGGCTACACCTCGGTGGTGGCGACCGACTCGGAGTTCGAGTTCCACCGGGAGCTCGTGGCCGGCGACCGCGTGAGCGTACGGGAGGTCGTGGAGTCGATCTCCCCGGAGAAGAGCACCGCGCTGGGCGAGGGACGGTTCGTCACCACGGTCCGCACCTACACCGACCAGGACGGCGAGGTCGTCGCCGTGCAGCGCTGGCGCCTGCTCAGGTTCCGGCCGAAGGCCTCTTCTCCGGAGAAGCGGGCCCCGGAGGCGTCGCGGCCGCGGCCCGCGGTCAACCGGGACAACGCGTTCTGGTTCGAGGCGGCGCGTGAGCACCGGCTGGTGATCCAGCGCTGCTCCGGGTGCGGGACGCTGCGCCACCCGCCCGGCCCGTGCTGCCCGCACTGCGGCTCGTTCGAGTGGGACGTCGCCGAGGCGTCGGGCCGCGGGCAGGTCTACAGCTTCGTGGTCGCCCACCACCCCCGACACCCGGCGTTCGAGTATCCGCTGGTCGTCGCGGTCGTGGAGCTCGACGAGGGCACGCGGCTCATCACCAATCTGATCGGCGTGGAACCCGGCGAGGTCGAGATCGGCATGCCCGTCGTCCTCGACTGGCTGGACGCCGATCCCGACCTGTCACTTCCGGTGTTCCGCCCCCAGGAGAACAACTGATGGACTTCACTCTGGACGAAGAGCTCGAGGCGGTGCGTGCCCTGGCGGACCAGATCTTCGCCGACCGCGCCACGACCGAGCGCGTACGCGAGGTGGAGGGCTCGCCGGGCCGCCTGGACGAGGAGCTGTGGGCGGAGCTGGGCAAGGCCGGCCTGCTCGGCATCGCGCTTCCGGAGGAGGCGGGCGGCGCCGGGCTGGGCCTGGGCGCGCTGTGCGTGCTGCTGGAGGAGCAGGGCCGCCATGTCGCCCCGGTGCCGCTGTGGCCCGCGGCCGTCGGCGCGCTCGCGGTCGCCGCGCACGGCACCCCCGAGCAGCGCGAGAGCATGCTCCCCGCGGCGGCGGACGGCTCGTCCCGGCTCACGGTGGCGCTGGAGGAGTTCGGCCCGGCCGACTCGGGGACGCCGCGCTGCACAGCCCGGCGACAGGGCGACGGGTGGCGGCTGACCGGCGTCAAGGCGGTGGTCCCCTCGCCGTTCGGCGCGGCCCACGTGCTGGTCTCGGCGGCGGCAGAGGGAGGGCCGGGCCTGTTCCTGGTGGCCCCGGACGCGGAAGGCGTCTCCTGGGAGGCCGAGGAGACCACGACGCACGACCTCGCCGGCACCCTCACCCTGGACGACGCCCCGGCGCGGGCGGTCGGCGCGCCGGGGGACGGCGCGATGGCGTGGACGATCGAGCGTGCGGCGGTCGCGCTTGCGGCCGTGCAGCTCGGCGTGGCCCAGGGCGCGATCCGGCACGCCGTGACCTATCTGTCCGAGCGCAAGCAGTTCGGCCGTCCGCTCGGCACCTTCCAGGCGGCGCAGCACCAGCTCGCCGACTGCTACATCGACGTCGACGCGATGCGCGTGTGCCTGTGGCAGGCGGTCACCTCCCTGCAGGAAGGCGAGGACGCCGCGGCGGCCGTGCTCGTCGCCAAGTGGTGGGCCGGGGACGCCGGGCTGACCGTGGCGCACCGGGTGCAGCACGTCCACGGCGGCATCGGCGTCGACGTCGACTACCCGGTCCACCGGCACTTCCTGTGGGCCAGGCAGATCTCCGGCACGCTCGGCGGGCCGAGCGCCGACCTCGCCAAGCTCGGTGCGGTGATCGCGGCGGGAAGGATCCCCGGATGAACCGGCGAACGTACGAGGAGGTGGCGGTGGGGGAGGAGCTGCCCGCGCTGCCGATCCCGCTGACCCGCACGCTCATCGTGGCGGCCGCGATCGCCAGCCGCGACTACCAGGACGTCCACCACGACCCCGGGCTCGCGGTGGAGCGCGGGTCGAAGGACGTCTTCATGAACATCCTCACCACCAACGGCCTGGTCGACCGGTACGTCACGGAATGGGCGGGCCCAGCCGCCGTCGTCAAGGCGATCAAGATCAGGCTCGGCGTGCCCAACTACCCCGGCGACACGATGACGCTGACCGGCACGGTCACCGCCAAGCACGACGAGGACCGCCGGATCGAGATCGCCGTACGCGGCGAGAACGGCCTCGGCGCACACGTCACCGGCACCGTCGCCGTCCGGCTTCCCTCGAAGGAGGCGACATGAACCGGCTTTCCGGCGCGGCGGCCGTCGCCGGCATCGGGGCCACCGAGTTCTCCAAGGACTCCGGCCGCAGCGAGCTCCGGCTCGCCTGCGAGGCCGTGCTCGCAACCATCGCCGACGCCGGCCTGAAGCCGTCCGACGTGGACGGGATGGTGACGTTCACCGCCGACACCAACGCCGAGATCCACGTCGCCCGCACCACCGGCATGGGCGACCTGACGTTCTTCTCGCGCATCCCGCACGGCGGCGGCGCGGCCTGCGGCACCGTCCAGCAGGCCGCGCTCGCCGTCGCGACCGGCGTCGCCGACGTCGTGGTCTGCTACCGGGCGTTCAACGAGCGGTCCGGTGTGCGTTACGGCCTCGGCCAGGCGGACCGCCCGGTCGAGACGGGGGCCGACATTGGGGCGGACAGCGCGGCGTACGCGTGGCTCAACCCGTTCGGCCTGTCGACGCCCGCCCAGTGGGTGGCCATGTTCGCCCGCCGTTACATGCACGAGTACGGCGCGACCAGCGAGGACTTCGGCCGGGTGGCCGTGGTCGACCGCAGGCACGCCGCGACCAACCCGGCGGCCTGGTTCTACCAGCGGCCCATCACGCTGGAGGACCACCAGGCGTCGCGCTGGATCGCCGAGCCGCTGCACCTGCTGGACTGCTGCCAAGAGACCGACGGCGGCCAGGCGCTGGTCGTGGTCTCGGCCGAGCGGGCGCGCGACCTGCCGCACCCGCCCGCCGTCATCCTCGGCGCGGCCCAGGGCTCGGGCGACGACCAGCACATGATGACGAGCTACTACCGTCCCCGCATCACCGGCATCCCCGAAATGGGACTGGTCGGGCGGCAGCTGTACGCGCAGAGCGGCCTCGGCCCCGCCGACATGGACGCGGCGATCCTGTACGACCACTTCACGCCGCTGGTGCTGCCGCAGCTGGAGGAGCTGGGCTTCTGCGCCCCCGGCGAGGCCAAGGACTTCGTCGCCGAGGGCAACCTGGAGCTCGGCGGGCGGCTGCCGTTCAACACGCACGGCGGCCAGCTCGGCGAGGCGTACCTGCACGGCATGAACGGGATCGCCGAGGCCGTCCGCCTGGTGCGGGGCACCAGCGTCAACCAGCCGGAAGGAGTGCGCAACGTGATCGTGACGGCGGGCACCGGGGTGCCCACCAGCGGCCTGGTGCTCGGAGCCGACCGGTGAACACCGGCGAGATGAACGCTGCCGACTGGGCAGGTCGCGACCTCGGCGAGCGCACGGTCGCCTACGACGAGCGGGAGGCGATCCTCTACGCGCTCGCCGTCGGCGCCCCGGCCACCGACCTCGACCTCGTCTTCGAGGAGCGGCTGCGGGTGCTGCCGACGTTCGCGCTGACCAAGGCCCAGTGGGCGCCGGACGCGCTCGGCTCGCTCGGCGCGTTCGACACCCGGACGGCCGTGCACGGCTCCCAGCGGCTGGAGGTCCGCGCGCCGCTGCCGCCTGCGGGCGAGCTGACCATGAGGGCCCGCGTCGCCAGGGTCTGGGACAAGGGCGGCGCCGCGGTCTTCGAGGTCGAGGTGGACAGCGAGTTCTTCCTCGCCACCTGGTCGCTGTTCGCGCCCGGCTGCGGGGGGTTCGGCGGCGAGCGCGGGCCATCCGCCCCCAAACGGCCGGAGACCGCGCCCACTCACCAGATCACGCTGGACACCTCGCCCAACCAGGCCGCGCTCTACCGCCTGCTCGGCGACCGGCACCACATGCACATCGACCCGGAGGCGGCGAAGGCGGCCGGGATGCCCAGGCCGTTCATGCACGGCCTGTGCACGCTGGCGGCGGTGACGCTGCCGCTGGCCGACGCCGTGGGCGCGCACCCGGCCGGCCTGGCCGAGCTGGCGGGCAGGTTCGCCGCCCCGGTCTTCCCCGGCGACCGGCTCGACCTGCGTGCGTGGGACGAGGAGGATGCCGTGGTCTTCGAGGTGACGGTGAACGGCACGCCCGTGCTCACGGGCGGGCGTGCCGTCTTCCGCGAGGCTCAGTTTCCGGCCGCTCAGCCGCGCGTCGCCAGGTAGCGGGCCGGGACCTCGCCTCCGCCGTGCACCGGGATGTCGGCCCCGGTGAGGTAGGAGGCGAGGTCGCTCGCCAGGAAGAGGCAGGCGTTCGCCACGTCCTGCGGCGCCGCCAGCCTGCGCATCGGGATGACCTCCGACAGCGCCGCGCCGCCGTCCTCGCCGTACAGGGAGGCGGCGGCATCGGTCCTGATGAGGCCGGTGGTGATGTGGTTGACCCGTACCTTCGGCGACCATTCCAGCGCCAGCGCCCTGGTGAGCATGAGCAGCCCGGCCTTGGCCGCCGAGTAGGCCGCCGTGCCCGGCTGCGGGTCCACGCCGGAGACGCTGCCGATGTTGACGATCGACCCGCCGGTCTCCTGCTCGCGCATCACGAGGTTGGCCGGCTGGGCCACGTAGAACGGCGCGAGCAGGTTGAGGTCCACGATCCGCTCGACGAACCGCGGTGAGACCGTCGCCGCGTCGGCGTTCGGCGACCCTCCGGCGTTGTTCACCAGCACGTCGAGCCGGCCCAGGTGGTCCACCGTCTGCTCCACCAGCCGGGCCGCCTCCGCGGGGTCGCGGATGTCGGCGGCGACGAAGCGCGCCGTCCGGCCGACCGCCGAGGGCAGCTTCTCCGGCTCGTTCCGCCCGCACACCACCACACCGGCGCCCGCGGCGAGGAACGCCTCGGCGATCACGAAGCCGATGCCCTTGGTCCCTCCCGTGACCAGCACCGCCCGGCCGCCGAAATCCACCGTCACGTTCACCGTTTCCTCCCATCGATGCGACCCAGGGAGGGTACGGCCCGCCGCCCGCCGGTGGGGGAGGGGTACCGGCCAGCGGGACCACGCCTGACGGGCCGGGCCGGGACGGCCCACCATGACGGTCATGACCGAGAACGAGGCGCTGACGATCCCGGGAGTGCTGGAGCAGGCGGCCCGGGAGTTCCCGGGCACGGAGGCGGTGGTGGACGGCACGTCCCGCCTGACCTACGCGGAGCTGCACGCCCGGGTGCGCGAGGCGGCCCGCGGCTTCCTCGCGCTCGGCCTTGAGCCGGGGGAGCGGGTGGCGATCTGGGCTCCCAACAGCACGCGGTGGATCGTCACCGCCCTCGGCGCGCTCTGCGCCGACGCCGTCGTGGTGCCGATCAACACCCGATACAAGGGCGAGGAGGCCCGCTGGCTGCTGGCCCTCAGCCGCGCCCGCGTCCTGTTCACCGAGGACGGCTTCCTCGGCAAGGGCTACCTCGCCATGCTCGGGCTCACCGCTTCCGGCACGCCGGATCTGCCCACCCTGACCATGGCGGTGGCGTACGACGGTCCCCGGCCGGGCGCGACGGGCTGGGACGACTTCCTCGCGGCGGGCGCGACCGTGCCGGACGAGACGGCCAGGGAACGCGCCGCGGCGGTGCGCCCCGACGACGTGGCCGACATCCTGTTCACCTCCGGCACCACCGGCAGGTCCAAGGGCGCGATGTGCACCCACCGGCAGAACGTCCGCACCTACCTCGCGTGGAGCGCGCGGACCGGTCTGCGTCACGGCGACCGCTACCTGATCGTCAACCCGATGTTCCACACCTTCGGCTACAAGGCGGGGGTGTTCGCCTGCCTGCTCAGGGCCGCCACGATGGTGCTCCAGCCGGTGTTCGAGCCGGAGGAGACGATGCGGCTGGTCGAGGCCGAGAAGGTCACCGTGCTGCCCGGCCCGCCGACCATCTACGTCTCCATGCTCGACGCGCCCGGCCGCTCCCGCTACGACCTGTCGTCGCTGCGGCTCGCGGTCACCGGCGCCTCGGTCGTCCCGGTGGCGCTCGTACGCCGCCTGCGGGCCGAGCTGTTCCCCCAGGTGGTCACCGCGTACGGACTGACCGAATCGTGCGGCACGGTCACGGCGTGCTCGGTGGAGGACGACGACGTGACCGTCGCCACCACCTCCGGCCGTCCGATCGAGGGCGTGGAGGTGAAGGTGACCGGCCCGGACGGCGCGCCGGTGCCGGTGGGCCAGGACGGCGAGATCCTGGTGCGCGGCCACAACGTGATGGTCGGCTACCTGGACGACGACGCGGCGACCGCGGCGGCGATCGGCGACGGCTGGCTGGTGACCGGCGACCGCGGCCGGCTCGACGAACGGGGCTATCTCGCCATCACCGGCCGGTCGAAGGACATGTTCGTGGTCGGCGGCTTCAACGTGTACCCGGCCGAGATCGAGCAGGTGCTCGCCGCTCATGAGGGCGTCGCCGAGGCCGTGGTGATCGGCGTGCCGGACGCCCGGATGGGCGAGGTCGGCCGGGCCTACGTCGTGCCCCGCCCCGGCGCGGCGGTCACCCCGGAGTCGCTGACGGCGTACTGCAGGGAACGGCTGGCCAACTTCAAGGTGCCCCGCGAGGTCGTCCTCGTGGACGGTCTGCCGCGCAATGCGACCGGCAAGGTCGACAAGGCCGCGCTGGGGACAAACCTGCTGTAGGGGCGTGGGTGGAAACCTTCACTCCTGAAATTCACTTTTTGTCATGTGTGCTTTCTGCCGCCTTTTCGGTGGGCCCATATAAGAGGTAATGCGGAGCGCTGCCAAAACGGCCAAGGAAAATCTTGACCCGTCCGGAGGTGATACCTAGCCTTCATGGGAGCGTTCCCACGTCCGCCCGCACCACGTTCCGTGAAGGAGAGCCATGCGGCTTTCTGTGGATTTCGCCTGCAATCGTGCCGGAACGGCGGAGCTCGCGTGGGGGCAGCGGGACATATGGCGGGCCATCGACGAGGTGGGGCCGGACAGCGCGCACTATTTCAACGTGCCCCGGCTCCTCGCCGTCCCGCGCGGGGGCGGCCCGCGCGATCCCCAGGTCGTGGCGGCCGCCCTGACCGAGGTGATGGGCCGCCACGACGCCCTGCGATCCCTGGTACGGCTCGGCGCGGCCGGGCCGTACCAGGAGGTGGCGGCGGCCGGGACCGTGTCGATCGAGCTGGTCGAGGCGGCACGCGGCGACGCGGACGACGCCGCGGCGGACCTCGTCGACCGCCTGGCCGGTCGATCCTTCGGCGACGGCGAGCAGCCGCTGCGCGCCGGTCTCGTGGTCTGCGACGGCGCCGCCACCCACGTGGCGCTCGTGCTCAACCACGTCGTCGCGGACTGGCGCGCGGCCGACGTCGTGGTGCGCGACCTGCGGATGCTGCTGCTCCGCGGGGCGATCACACGGCCGCCGTCGTCGCAGTTGCTCGACCTGGTGCGGGATGAGGAGACGGCGTCGGCCCGTTCCGAGCGGGTGATCGCGCAGTGGGAGGCGCTTCTCCGGACCGTGCCGTCCGCCATGTTCCCGCGAGTGGTCGGAGCGGGCGCGACGCCGAGATACGCGCGGGCCGTGCTGTCGTCGCCCCGGCTCAACCACGCCGCACAGGTGCTCGCCCGCCGCACCGGCGTCAGCACCGCCACCGTTCTGCTGGTGGCGGTCGCCATGCTGCTGCGCGAGCTGACCGGGCACGAGGTGTGCGCGATCACCCCGATCGTGCACAACCGCTTCAGCGACCGGACCCGGGACCTGGTCACCAGCCTGAACCAGCTGGGACTGTTCACCCTGGGCCCGTGCGGAAGCCTTCCCGAGACCCTGGTGAGCGCCTATCCGGCGGTTCTCGCCTCTTACCGGCGCGCCCGCTTCGACTCGCTGGCCCTGCACGCGATGATCGACCGGCTGAGCGCCGACCGGGGCGTCCCCATGTTCCCGTCGTGCTGCTTCAACGACCTGCGTCCCGGCGAGGACCCGGGCGGCGCCGGCCGCGCGGACGGGGAGTCCGAGCTGGAGTGGCTCCCCGGCACGGACAGGCGCAGCTGCGACTTCTGCGTGGCCCTGATGCGCTGGAAGGGCACGCTCGGCGTGGAGTTGAGCGCCGACACCACCCGCCTGCCCGAGGGCGAGATGGCCGCCCTGCTGCACCGGCTGGAGTCCTTCGTGGTCGGCGCGGCTCAGCCGCTCTCGTAAGGCAGCTCGACGGCGAGGGTCAGGCCGCCCTCCTCGCGCGGGGTGGCGGTGACCACGCCGCCATGGGCGTCGTTGATCGCGCGCACGATCGACAGCCCGAGGCCGCTGCCGCGCTCGGACCGCAGCCGGTTGAGCATGCGGGACCTGGCCGCGACCGGCGGCGCCGCCTTCGCCGAGCGGCCGTCTGGCCGTTTCCGGCCGCCTCGGCGTCCCACCATCCCTGCCTCGGCGAGCCCACGCCACCAGTGGCCTGTTAAATCCGCAGTCGGCTGGTGTGGGTCGGCTGGTAGGTGAAGGTCCAGCGGTCGGTGCCGGTTTTGTGGCGGGTGTAGCGGTCGGGGTGCTGGTAGCGGTCGCGGTTGTGGAATTGGCAGGCGGGTCCGAGCAGTTTGAGGTTGGTCAGGCCGCCGGTGCTCCAGTTGTCGGCGTGGTCGATCTGGCACATGGTGGCGGGTAGTGGGCAGCCGTCGATCCAGCAGGTGGCGTAGCGGGTGTAGATGGCTCGTCGTTGGGCGGGGGTGGCCAGGCGGACCTTGCGGCCCATGTCCAGCACCTGCCCCTCGGCGTCCATCACCAGCCGCACCAGGGTGCTGGTGCGGGCAAGGCGGTGCACGCTGGAAACTGGCAGCACCTGCCCGGTCGCCAGCAACAACCCCGGCACCGTCCCCAACACCGCCCCCGGCAATGCTCCCGGCGCCGTCCCTGGCAATGCGCCTGGTGACGCTTCCTGCGCCGTTCCTGCTGGCGACCGTCCACCGCGCACGTCGGTGTGGTCCTCACGCGTGTCCTGCGCATGCCGGCAGTCCCTCGCAGGCCGATGCCCGGCGTGGGCGTGATGCGCAGCGGCGTGCTCGGGAGGAGGATCCGGCCGCGCTGTCTGCGAAGGTGAACCGGCATCTGCCCCGGCCTCCCCGTAGTCGGCAGGATGGGACAAGCCCTCATCCTGGGCAGGTGCGGTGTCGGTGCTGCTCACGTCGCCGGGGTCGCCCATCTCGCTGGGGTCGCCCATCTCACCGGGGGTGCTGGTGTTGTCGGCGTCGCCGGGGTTGGTGTCTTCGACGTTGCTCTCTTCGACGTCGCCGGGGTCGTCGGCGCTTGCGGTGTCGCCGGGGGCGCTGGTGTCCTCGCTGTCCAGGCCGTCCTCCGCGCCCTCGACACCCTCCGCGCCCTCGGCGCCCTCGGCGTTCTCGGGTTTCTCGGCGTCTTCGGGGTGGTCGTTGCCGGGGGCAGCGGGTTGGAGGTCAGGGTCGGCGGGGTCGGGTTGGGGGTCGGTGGGGAGGGATTCGGCGTTGACCAGGACGAGGAGTTCGGTGGCGATCTTCTGCTCCAGCAGCGCGATGAACGCGTCGGCGTTACGCACTCGCAGCGGGCGGTCGTCGCCCTCCGCGCGTGGTTTGGCGTAGGCGTCCAGCAGGGCGCGCAACCGGGCGGCGGCCTCGCGGGGCAGGTGGAACTCTCCCTCCAGGCCTCCGCCTCGGGTGGGGCGGACCCGCAGGAACCGCCGTGCGTAGTCGGCCTGCTCGTCGCGGTCTTCCCCGTCGGGGTCGAGCACCGCGCGTAGGTAGCGGCCGGCTTTGGCCACCTCCGCCGCCCCGCCTTTGCCCGCCAACTCCAGCAGGATCGGCTCGGCCAAGGCGGCGTGCTCGTCGCTCAACTGCGCGGTGGCCATGCAGATCGCCTCCACCACCCCCGCCGCCAACCCACCCTCAGCGAACTTCTCCCGCACCCGGGGCAGACGCGCCAACTCCACCGCCAGGGTGAGCAGACGCCCAGCCCCCGCGACGCTCATCCCCGCGGCGGCGCGCAGCCAGCTGCGGGTGGAGGCATGCCCATGCTGCTTGGCCTGCCCTGCACCATGCACCCGCCGCACCCGATCCGCCAACGCACACGTGATCCGGTCCTGGGCGAACAGCAACTCCTCAGCCTCAGCACGACAGATGCCCGCATCGTCCGGCAACGGCGCCAACGCCAACGCCTGCGCCGACTCACGCAGAGAACCCACCAGCACCCACGACGACCGGCCCTTCTCTCGGCTGTCCCGACCGGCGGCGGGCGCGTCGCTGGTGTCCTCGCCGCCCGTGAGCCCGCTGTCGGTGCTGCTGTCGGTGCTGCTGCCGGTGCTGTGGTCGGTGGTGCCGGCAGCGTCGCCGAGGATCGGAAAATGCTCGCGGGCGAGCGAACCTTCGGATGACCACAGCGGGGAATCGGCCGTCAGCTGATCCCACCAGCCCTCATCCGTCTTATTCGTACGACGAGGGCGATCAGGGTCCAGATCGAACAGATCCATCCCGCCCTCCTCGATTAATTCGAAAACGTGTATGAATTCTTTCACCCCTTCTCTATGGGAAGCAACCGGCTGAGCGGATTAGTTGGAGTTGCAGGCGGTGTTCGAGTAGGCATGGGCATCCCTACATGCGGTTAATCCGGCAATATGCCGTTTCCATTTGCCGTCGGCGACGGCGTCGAGGGCAGGGCGGGGATGAACGGTCGGTCATGGCCCGAACCGCCGATGGCCCGCCCCGGCCGGATGCGGTTGACGGTCGCCCGGCCGCCGCCCCCCGTGCGCGGCCGGGCGAGGCTCACGGGTTCGGAATCACCAGGCCCAGGCCTCGGGCCCGGGACCGCCGTTGCCGATGGGCGGGAACAGCTCGTCCAGCCGGGTCAGGGTCTCGGCTGACAGCTCGGTGCGCAGCGCGGTCAGCGGCAGGTCGAGCTGTCCGGGGGAGCGCGGCCCGATGACCGGGGCGGTCACCCCGGGCCGCGACAGCAGCCAGGCGAGCGCGACCGTGGTGGGCTCCTCGCCGATCTCGGCGCAGAGCTTCTCGTAGCCCTCGATGGCCGCCCGGTGCGGCTCGACCCGCTCGGGGGCGTGCAGCACGCTGCGGCCGCCCGCGCCCTCGCGCTGCTTGCGCAGCGCTCCCGACAGCGCGCCGAAGTGCAGCGGCGAGTAGGGCAGGATCCCGATCCCGAGCTCGATCGCGGCGGGCAGCACCTCCAGCTCGACGTGCCGGGTGAGCAGGTTGTACTTGCACTGCTCGGAGACCAGGCCGAGGAAGTTCCTCCGGTCGGCCGCCGCCTGCGCGCGGGCGAGGTGCCAGCCGGCGAAGTTGGACGATCCGGCGTACCGCACCTTGCCCTGGGCGACCAGCGTCTCCATGGCCTGCCAGATCTCCTCCCAGGGCGTGTCCCGCTGCACGTGGTGCATCTGGTACAGGTCGATCCAGTCGGTTCCCAGGCGGCGCAGCGACGCCTCACAGGCGGCGATGATGTGACGGGCCGACAGTCCGCCGTCGTTCGGCCAGTCGGTCATCGGGGCGTACACCTTCGTGGCCAGCACGATCCGGTCCCGGTGGCCGGTCTTCTCGAACCAGCGGCCGATGAACCGCTCGCTCAGGCCGTCGCCGGTCTCCCGGCCGTACATGTTCGCGGTGTCGACGAAGTTGACGCCCTCATCGTGCGCCCGGTCGAGGATCGCGTGGCTCTCGGTCTCGCCGATCTGCCAGCCGAAGTTCATCGTGCCGAGGCAGATCCGGCTGACGAGCAGACCGGTCCGCCCCAAACGGGTGTATTCCATGCGGCGACCGTAGGAACCGGGGGCTGCTCTCCGTTAACCGTTCGAGCATGCTCGAATGGACGGGTGATCCGGATCGAGTTGGCCCCCGCCGATCTGCTGCGGCTCAGGTTCGCGCACAGCCCGATGGCGGAGGTGGTGGCCAGTTGCCTCGCGCTGCGCTCGCGCTCGGCGCGACTGGTCCCCGCGTCCTGGCGGGCCCGGGCCGAGCCGCTGCTGCGGGGCCTGACCACACTCCGCCCGCTGGTCCTGGGCCCCACGGGTTACGTGCCGGACTTCCTCACCCCGGCACCGCCCACCACTCGCCCGACCTTGGAGCAGGAACTGCGGGTGGTGGCCGCCACCCCGCTCGACCGGGTCGCGTCCGAGGTGGACCGGGCCTGGGCCGGGCACGGCGCGCCGCCGGAGGTCGAGCGGTTCTGGACCGATCCGGCGGGTGCGCTGGCCGTGACGGTGCGGGAGATCCGGCGCTACTTCGCAACGGTGATCGCGCCGAGCTGGCCTCGGCTGCGCGCGCTCGCGGAGGGCGAGCTGACCCGCCGCGGGCTGCTCGCCGCCGAGCGCGGGCCGCGGGCGTTGCTGACGGACCTCCACCCGCGCCTCGACTGGGACGGCGAGGCGCTGCGGCTGGCGTACGCCAAGGACGGCGAGTTCGGCCTGGACGGGCACCCGCTCACCCTGCTGCCGACCGGGTTCACCGGCACGCACGTGTACACGATGACAGACACCCCGTCGGGGCGTGCGCTGTGGTACGCGCCGCGCGGCCACGGCCGGCTGTGGGACCGGCCCGTGGCGGCCGAGCCGCCGGCGGCGCTGGCCGCCCTGCTCGGCCCGACCCGCGCGGCCGTGCTCGTCCTGCTGGCCGAATCGTCAAGCACGGGGGAGGTGGCCGCCGCCCTCCGGCTGGCCCCGGCGACCGCCTCGCACCACCTGACCACGCTCAGGGACGCCGGCCTGGTGACCGGCGAACGGGACGGCCGCAGGTTGCGCTACCGGCGCACCGGCCTCGGCGAACAGCTCGCGGGGGAGGATCAGGCGCCGTAGACGGGCTCGGGCGCGGCGGCGCCGGCGAGCAGCTTCGCCACCTCCGGCCCGATCTCCGCGGGGTCCCAGCGGGCGCCCTTGTCGGCGACCGGGCCGTGCCGGAAGCCCTCCATCACGCAGATCCGGCCGCCCTCGACCTCGAAGACCCGGCCGGTGACGTCCTTCGACTCGGCCGAGCCGAGCCAGACCACCAGCGGGGAGACGTTCTCCGGGGCCATCGCGTCGAACCCGCCCTCCCCGGGGGCGGCCATCGTCTCGGCGAAGACCTGCTCGGTCATCCGCGTACGGGCGGCCGGGGCGATGGCGTTGACGGTCACGCCGTAGCGGCCGAGCTCGGCCGCAGCGACCAGGGTCAGGCCCACGATGCCGGCCTTGGCGGCCGAGTAGTTGCCCTGTCCCACGCTGCCGAGCAGGCCCGCGCCCGACGAGGTGTTGACCACCCGCGCGTCCACCGGGCGGCCGGCCTTCGACTCGGCGCGCCAGTGCAGCCCGGCGTGCTTGAGCGGCAGGAAGTGGCCCTTCAGGTGCACGCGGATCACCGCGTCCCACTCCTCCTCCGACAGGTTCACCAGCATCCGGTCGCGGAGGAACCCGGCGTTGTTGACCAGCACGTCGAGGCGGCCGAAGCGCTCGATCGCGGCCGCCACCAGCCGCCGCGCGCCCTCGTCGGTGGCGATGTCGGACCGGTCGGCCACCGCCTCACCGCCCAGCGCGCGGATCTCCTCGGCCACCTCCTGAGCGGGACCCCCTGATCCGGTGTCCGACCCGCCCTCGCCGGACAGGCTGACCCCGAGGTCGTTCACGACGACCTTCGCGCCCTGGCGGGCGAACTCCAGCGCGTGCGCCCGGCCGAGGCCGCGCCCCGCGCCGGTCACGACCACGACTCGATCCCTGCAGATCATCTCCGGACTCCTCGATAGGCCGGCCCTCGCCTGGGCCGTTCCGCTCTGCTAGCGTAATTTCTAACAAATGTTAGATGGAAAGGTGGCGTATGGGAATCTCGACCAGCCGTCACGGCGAGGGCGTCGCCGAGGTCGTGGTGGACGCCCCGCCGGTCAACGCGCTGACCGTACGCGGATGGTTCGAGCTCGCCGACGCCGTACGGGAGGCCGGGCGTGACCCGGAGACCCGCGTCGTGGTGCTGCGGGCCGAGGGCCGCGGGTTCAACGCCGGCGTGGACATCAAGGAGATGCAGGCGGCCGGCGGGTTCGACGCGCTGGTGGGCGCCAACCGCGGCTGCTACGAGGCGTTCGCGGCGGTCTACGAGTGCGAGGTCCCCGTGGTCGCGGCCGTGCACGGCTTCTGCCTCGGCGGCGGTGTGGGGCTGGCCGGCAACGCCGACGTCGTGGTGGCCTCCGACGACGCCTACTTCGGCCTGCCCGAAGTGGAGCGGGGCGCGCTCGGCGCGGCCACCCACCTCGCGAGGCTGGTGCCCCAGCACCTGATGCGCGCGATGGTCTACACGTGCCGAAACGTCACCGCGGCCGAGTTGCACGCGTTCGGCTCGGTGCTCGAGGTCGTGCCCCGGGAGCGCCTGCGCGACGCGGCGCTGGAGGTGGCGGCCCAGATCGCCGCCAAGGACCCGTACGTCATCCGGCGGGCCAAGGAGTCGCTCAACGGCATCGACCCGGTCGACGTCAAGCGCAGCTACCGGTTCGAGCAGGGCTTCACGTTCGAGCTCAACCTCATGGGCGCCGGCGACCGGCACAGGGACGCCTTCGTCGCGGAAGGGGGCCGGTGATGGGCGCGCGGATGTCGATCGAGGAGATCGTCGGCTCGCTGGAGAGCGGCATGACGATCGGCATCGGCGGCTGGGGATCGCGGCGCAAGCCGATGGCGCTGGTGCGGGCCGTCTACCGCTCCGCGCTGACGGACCTGACGATCGTGTCGTACGGCGGGCCGGATGTGGGCCTGCTCTGCGCGGCGGGCAAGGTGCGCCGGGTCGTCGCCCCGTTCGTGACGCTCGACTCGATCGCCCTCGAACCGCACTTCCGGGCGGCCCGGCAGCGCGGGGCCGTCGAGTTCACCGAGTATGACGAGGGCATGTTCATGTTCGGCCTGCTCGCGGCGGCGCACCGGCTGCCGTTCCTGCCGACGCGGGCCGGACTCGGCTCGGACGTGATGCGGGTCAACCCCGGCCTGCGGACGGTCCGCTCGCCGTACGAGGACCAGGAGGAACTCGTCGCGGTGCCCGCGCTCACCATGGACGTGGCGCTGGTGCACATGGACGTCGCCGACACCCGGGGCAACGGCCGTTACCTCGGCCCCGACCCCTACATGGACGACCTGTTCGCCAAGGCGGCCGGGCGGTGCTTCGTGTCCTGCGAGCGGATGGTCGAGCCCGGCGAGCTGGACGGCCCGCCGCAGACGCTGCTGGTCAGCCGCATGCATGTGACCGGCGTGGTCGAGACCCCCGGCGGCGGCCACTTCACAGACTGTCACTCCAACCGCGGGAGGCAGGGCCGGGACGAGATGTTCCAGCAGCACTACGCCGCCTCGGCGGCCGACCCGGAGGCGTGGGCGGTGTTCGCGGACCGGTTCCTGTCCGGCGACGAGGCGGCCTACCAGGAGACCGTGCAGCAGTGGCGTGAGGAGGGGCGATGAGCGCGACCCGGGCGGAGATCTGCGTCGTGGCCTGCGCGGAGGCGTGGCGCGGCGACGGCGAGATCCTGGCGGCGGCGATGGGCACCTGCTCGATCCTGGGCGCCCGGCTGGCCCGGCTCACGTTCGAGCCCGGCCTGCTGACCACGGACGGCGGCGCGCTGCTGACCGCCGAGGCGGTGCCGTTCGGTGCGCCGGCAGGGGCGGTCGAGGGCTGGTTGCCGTTCCGCGAGCACCTGTGGCTGGTGCAGAACGGGCGCAGGCACGTGATGATGGGCGCCTCGCAAATCGACAGGCACGGCAACACGAACATCTCGGCCATCGGCGACTGGGCCCAGCCGAAGTCGCAGCTCCTCGGCGTGCGCGGGGCCCCCGGCAACACGATCTGCAACCCGACCAGCTACTGGATCCCCAAGCAGTCCACCCGGGTCTTCGTGCCGAAGGTGGACGTGGTCAGTGGCGTGGGCCACGACCGCGCCGCCGAGCTGGGCCCGCAGGCCGCCCGCTTCCACGACCTGCGGCGGGTGGTGACCGACCTCGCCGTGTTCGACTTCGGCACCCCCGACGGCTCGATGCGGCTGGTCTCGGTGCATCCCGGCGTCGAGGTCGAGCAGGTGCAGGCGGCCGGCGGCTTCGACCTGGTCGTGGAGGGCGATGTGCCGGAGACCCGTCAGCCCACCGATGAGGAGCTGCGCCTCATCCGCGAGGTGCTCGACCCCAAGGCACTGCGCTACCGGGAGGTGAAGGCGTGATCGGGCCGACGCTGGACACCCCGCTCACGCGGCTGACCGGCGTCCGCCACCCGGTCGTGCAGACCGGCATGGGCTGGGTGGCCGGCCCCCGGCTGGTGTCGGCGGTGGCGAACGCGGGCGGCCTCGGCATCCTCGCCTCGGCCACGATGACCGTCGGTCGGCTCGCCGCCGCCATCGACGAGGTGCGCTCGCGCACGGACGCGCCGTTCGGGGTGAACCTGCGCGCCGACGCCGGCGACGCGGGCGAGCGGGTCGACCTGCTGATCAAGAACCGGGTGAAGGTGGCCTCGTTCGCGCTGGCCCCGCGGCAGGAGCTGATCGCCAAGCTCAAGGACGCCGGGATCGTGGTGATCCCGTCCGTCGGCGCCAGGCGGCACGCGGAGAAGGTCGCCGCCTGGGGCGCCGACGCCGTGCTCGTGCAGGGCGGTGAGGGTGGCGGCCACACCGGCGCGGTCGCCACGACGCTGCTGCTGCCCCAGGTCGTGGACGCCGTCGACATCCCGGTGATCGCCGCGGGCGGCTTCTTCGACGGGCGCGGCCTGGCCGCGGCTCTCGCGTACGGCGCGGCGGGCGTGGCCATGGGCACGCGGTTCCTGCTGACCTCGGACAGCTCGGTCCCGGAGGCGGTGAAACGGACCTATCTCGGCATGTCGGAGACCGTCGTCACCCGTCAGGTCGACGGCATGCCGCACCGGGTGCTGCGCACCGAACTGGTGGACGGGCTGGAGCGGTCGGGGACGGTGTCGGGCCTGGTCCGGGCGGTGCGCAACGCCGCCCGCTTCAAGAGGATCTCCGGCATGTCGTGGCCCGCCATGGTCCGCGACGGCCTGGCCATGAAGCACGGCAAGGAGCTGAGCTGGTCGCAGGTGCTGATGGCGGCCAACACCCCGATGCTGCTCAAGGCGGCCATGGTGGACGGCCGTCCGGACCTCGGCGTCATGGCGTCCGGCCAGGTCGTCGCGCTCATCGACGACCTGCCCACGTGTGAGGAGCTGATCGACTCCATCGTGGCCCAGGCCGCCGAGGTCGTCCGCGCTCTCAGCGGGAATCTTGCCGAAACTATGTAGACCGGTCTAGTCTCGCCTCATGACGCGAAGGAACGACACGCGCGAGCGGGTCCTGCGCACGGCCGCCGGGCTCTTCCAGCGGCAGGGCTACAACGCCACCGGTCTCAACCAGGTGCTGGCGGAGAGCCGGGCGCCCAAGGGCTCGCTGTACTTCCACTTCCCCGAGGGCAAGGAGCAGCTGGCCGCCGAGGCGGTGGCGGTCGCGGGCGGCGAGCTCGGCGAGCGGATCGCCGCCGCCGTGGCCGCCGCCCCCGGCCCCGCCGAGGCCGTCGCCCGGATCGGCGACCTGCTCGCGCAGAGCCTGGAGCAGTCGGGGTTCCAGGAGGGCTGCCCGGTGGCCACGGTCGCTCTGGAGGCCGCGGGCGGCAGCGAGCCGATCCGGTCGGCCTGCGACGCGGCGTACGCCTCCTGGCTGCGCGGCCTGGCCGGCTATCTGCACGGGCAGGGCGTGGACGAGGCCGAGGCGCTCGCCGACCTGGTGCTGTCCTCGCTGCAGGGAGCGCTCCTGCTCGCCCGCGTGCGTCGCGACACCGGTGTCATCCATTCGGTCACGCGACGGATCGGCGGCCTGGTCGCCGGCGCCGCCCGGCGAGAGGGCTCAGAATGAGAATCCACCACCTCAACTGCGGCTCGATGCGGAAGATCGAGCCCACCTACGACGGCCCGGCGTCCGCGCACGCGGTGGCCCACTGCCTGCTCGCGGAGACCGACCGCGACGGCCTGGTGCTCGTGGAGACCGGGCTCGGGCTCGGCGACGTACGCGACCCGGCGACCTCGCTCGCCGCGGACTGGACGGAGATGGTCGAGCCCGTGCTCGACCCGGCCGAGACCGCCGTGCGCCAGGTCGAGCGGCTCGGCTACGCGCCCACCGACGTGCGGCACATCCTGCTGACCCACCTCGACGTCGACCACTCCGGCGGCCTGCCGGACTTCCCGGACGCCCGCGTGCACGTCCTGGAGGAGGAACTGGCCGCCGCCGTGGCCGAGGCCCCCAGCCGGCGCTACCGGCCCGCGCACTGGGCCCACGGGCCGCGCTGGACGACGTACGAGTCCGGGCCGGGCGAGGAGTGGTTCGGCTTCGGCGGCGTACGGCAGGCGCACGGGCTGCCTCCGGAGTTCCTGCTGGTGCCGCTCGGCGGGCACACCGCCGGGCACGCGGCGGTCGCCGTGCGCGACGGCGACCGGTGGCTGCTGCACGCGGGCGACGCGTACTTCTACCACGGCGAGCTGCGGGCGGGGGAACCGGAACCGCACCCGCTGCTCGACATGGTGCAGACCGGCGCGCAGGTCGACGCCGAGCTGCGGCTGCGCAACCGCGACCGGCTGCGCGCGCTCGTCCGCGACCACGCGGGCGCGGTGGAGGTCTTCTCCGCCCACGACCCCTGGGAGCTGCGCCGTTACGAGTCAACCGGCGAGTGAGCCGATCACCCGCGCCCGGTGGTCCGCCGGCGAGCCCCACGCCGTGTGCAGGGCGCGGGCCCTGCGGATCAGCAGGCTCGGGTCGTACTCGTCCGTGTAGGCGATCGCGCCGTGCACCTGCAGGGCGATCTTCGCCGCGGCGTACGCCGCCTCGGACGCCGCGGCCTTGGCCGCCGACACGTCGCGGGCGAAGTCCGGCGTGCCGTACGCCAGGGCCGCCCCGTGCACCAGCGGGCGGGCGTACTCCAGCCCGACCAGGGCGTCGGCCAGATGGTGCTTGACCGCCTGGAACTCGCCGATCGGCCGGCCGAACTGCCGCCGGGCCTTCGCGTAGTCCACCGACACCTCCAGCAGGCGGCGTCCGGTCCCCACGAGCTGCGCCGCGCACGCGAGCACGCCCATGTCGTGCGCCTCTGCGGCGGCCGCCGCCACGTGCGGTCCCTCGGCGAGCACCTCGCCCGGCGTGACGGGGAACAGCCGCCGGGCGGGGTCGAGGGACGCGCGGGCCTCGCCGGGGACGGCGGCGCGCAGCCGCTCGCCGTCCACCAGCAGCGCCAGGTCGGCGGCGTCCGCGTCCAGCGCGTACGGCACGGCAGGGGGCAGCGCGAGCGTGACCACGGCCGTGCCCTCGGCGATCGGCGGCAGCCACCGGCTCGCCAGGGCCTGTTCGCCCAGCCGGTCGAGCAGGACGGCGGCGGCCACGGTCTCGGCGTACGGCCCGGGCACGCCGTGCCTGCCGAGCTCGTGGAACGCGGTCACCAGCTCGACCGGCAGCGGCCCGGCGCCTCCGGCGGCCCCTCCCGCGGACTGGGGCACGGCGATCGCGAGCACCCCGGCCTCGGCCAGCGTGCGCCACAGCGCGAGGCCGCGCTCGCGCCGGCCGGCCGCCCAGTCGCGGACCACGCCGGGCACGGCCGCCTCGGTGAGCAGCTTGTCGAGGGTCTCGCCGAACAACCGCTGCTCGGCGTCGAGGACGAATCTCATCGGCTTCCCGCCCTCGGCAGGCCGAGCACGCGCTCGGCGATCACGTTGCGCTGGATCTCGTTGGTCCCTGCGTAGATCGGGCCGGCCAGGGAGAAGACGTATCCCTCCAGCCACTCGCCCCCCAGCTCGCCGTCCGGGCCGAGCAGGTCGAGGGCCGTCTCGTGCAGCGCCACGTCCAGCTCCGACCAGAAGATCTTGTTGACGCTGGACTCGGCGCCCGCGTCCTCCGTGCGGGAGATCGTCTCGAAGCCCTTGAGCCGGTAGGCACGCGCCTTGATCCACGCGTCGGCCACCCGGTCGCGCAGCGCGGTGTCGGCGGGGTCGCCGTGCTCGCGCCACAGCTCGACGAGACGGTCGGCGGCGGCCAGGAAGCGGCCGGGGCTGCGCAGCGTGAGCCCGCGCTCGTTGCCGGTGGTGCTCATCGCGACCTTCCACCCGGCGCCAGGCTCGCCGATCACGTCGCGGTCGGGAACGAACACGTCGTCGAAGAACAGCTCGGCGAAGGCCGGCTTGCCGTCGATGCGGCCGATCGGCCTGCGGGTGATCCCCTCGGCGTCGAGGGGGAACATGAGGTAGGTCAGCCCCCGGTGCCGTTCGGCCTCCGGGTCGGAGCGGAACGGCCCAAAGCCCCAGTCGGCGAAGGCGGCCCGCGAGCTCCACGTCTTCTGGCCGTTCAGCAGCCAGCCGCCGTCGGTCCGGGTCGCGGTCGAGCGCAGGGACGCCAGGTCGCTGCCCGCGCCCGGCTCCGACCACGCCTGGGCCCAGATCACCTCGCCGGAGGCCATCGACGGCAGGACGCGGGCGAGCTGCTCGGGCGTGCCGTGCTGGAACAGCGTGGGCGCGAGCAGGTTGATCCCGTTCTGGCTGACCCGCCCCGGCGCCCCGGCCGCGTAGTACTCCTCCTCGAAGACCAGCCACTCCAGCGGGGAGGCGTTCCGGCCGCCGTACTCCTCGGGCCACGACACCACCGACAGGCGGGCTTCGTGCAGCTCCCGCTCCCAGGCGCGGTGGGCGGCGAAGCCCTCCTCGACCTCCAGGGACGGCAGGGGAGCGGCGGGGACGTGCTCGCGGAGCCAGGCGCGCACCTCGGCGCGGAACGGCTCCACCGGCGAGAGGTCAAGATCCATCGGCGGCCGCCTTCATGCTCTTGGGGTCCATCCCGGCTAGGGAGTCGGCCGAGGTCTCGGCGTTGTGGGCGTGGGCGAGGTGGTGCAGGCCGAAGACCGAGTCCATCCCGGCGTGCATGCCCTGCAGGTCCTCGGCCTGGTTGACCGCCTTCTTGGTCAGGGCCAGGCCCATCCGCGGCATGGCGGCGATCTTCTCGGCCAGCGCGAACGTCTCGGTCTCCAGGTCGTCGCGCGGCACGACCCGGTTGACCATCCCCACCTCGTACGCGCGCCGGGCCGGCATCCGGTCGCCGGTGAACAGGAACTCCTTGGCGATCCTGGGCGGCATGACCCAGGGGTGGGCGAAGTACTCCACGCCGGGGATGCCCATGCGTACGACGGGATCGGCGAAGAACGCGTCGTCGGAGGCGACGATCAGGTCGCAGACCCAGGCGAGCATGAGCCCGCCCGCGATGCACGCGCCCTGCACCATGGCGATCGTCGGCTTGGGGATCTCCCGCCACCGCCGGCACATGCCCAGGTAGACCTCGGACTCCCGGGCGAAGCGGCTCTCGGCCCCCTCTTTGCCGACGTGGTCCCACCACAGGCCCGCCTTGCGCTCGAAGGAGACGTGGGCGTCCCTGCCGGGCGTGCCGATGTCGTGCCCGGCCGAGAAGTGCCTGCCCTCGCCCGCCAGCACGATCACCTTGACCTCGTCGTCGGCCGCCGCCCGGTAGAAGGCCTCGTCCAGGGCGTACGTCATCGCCGAGTTCTGCGCGTTGCGGTACTCCGGGCGGTTCATGGTGACCACCGCCACGGGCCCACGGCGCTCGTAACGCACCACTGTCATGCGACCCTCGCATTCTTTCTAACAACTATTTGATAGAGTAAATCACGAGACGTACGGTGAGGAGAGGGTGGGCATGCCGACCTACGTGACCGGTCACGGTCTGCTGCGCGACCGGGTGGCCGTGGTGACCGCCGCGGCCGGCACCGGCATCGGGGGCGCCTGCGCCCGGCGCATGCTGGAGGAGGGGGCGCGGGTCGTCGTCAGCGACGCCCACGAGCGCCGGCTCGGCGAGAGCCTGGCCGTCCTGGAGGAGGAGTTCGGCGCGGACACGGTGACCGGCGTGCCCTGCGACGTCACCTCGGAGGAGCAGGTGCAGAGCCTGTTCGCGGCCGCGGAGGAGCGGTTCGGTCCTGTCGACGTGGTCGTCAACAACGCCGGCCTGGGCGGCACGGCGAGGCTGGTCGAGATGGCCGACGAGCAGTGGAGCCGGGTGCTCGACGTCACGCTGAACGGCACCATGCGCTGCACCCGCGCCGCGATGACGCGCATGCAGCCGCGGGGCCGGGGGGTGATCGTGAACAACGCCTCGGTGATCGGCTGGCGGGCCCAGGAGGGCCAGGCGCACTACGCGGCGGCCAAGGCCGGGGTCATGGCGCTGACCAGGTGCGCGGCGATCGAGGCGGCGCCGTACGGCGTGCGGGTCAACGCCGTCGCCCCCTCGCTGGCCATGCACCCGCACCTGGCCAGGGTCACGACCGAGGAGCTGCTGGCCGAGCTGACCAGGAAGGAGGCCTTCGGCCGCCACGCGGAACCATGGGAAGTCGCCAACGTTATCGTCTTCCTCGCGAGCGACTACTCCTCCTACATGACCGGAGAGGTCGTCTCGGTCTCCAGCCAGCATCCCTGAGAGGTCGAACTTTCCCATGAGCCCACGACGCAGAGACGCAGAGAGCACCGCGGCAGCCCGCGCCGAGCGGCGGGCCGAGCTGCTGGCCACCGCGGCCGAGGTGTTCGCGTCACGGGGCTACGCGGCCACGACGGTCCGCGAGGTGGCGGAGGCCGCCGACATGCTCGGCGGCAGCCTCTACTACCACTTCGACTCCAAGGAGTCGATGGTCGACGAGATCCTGTCGGCCTTCCTCACCGAGATGTGGGCGGCGTACGACAAGGTGACCGGCTCCGGCCTCGGCGCGCGGGAGACCTTCGAGGCGCTGATCGTGGAGTCGTTCCGCACCATCCACCGCCACCGCCCGGCCGTCGTGATCTACCAGAACGAGTCCAAGCACCTCGCGACGAACCCGCGCTTCTCCTACCTGACCGAGTCGCAGGGGCGCTTCCGCGAGATGTGGCTGTCGGTGCTGGACCGGGGGGTCACCGACGGCGTCTTCCGGGCCGACCTCGACACCGGCCTCATCTACCGCTTCATCCGCGACACCGTGTGGCTGGCCGCGAGCTGGTACCGCGGTGACGGCCCGCTGCCGGCCGAAGAGATCGCCAGGCAGTACATAGCGATGGTCCTGGAAGGGATCCTGACAACAACCTGAGGAGTCGTGCGATGGCGGAGGCATACATAGTCGAGGCGGTGCGCACCCCCGTGGGCAGGCGCGGCGGAGGCCTTTCCGGCGTCCACCCGGCCGACCTGGGCGCGCACGTGCTGACCGAGCTCGTGAAGCGCTCCGGGGTGGACCCGGCCGCGGTGGAGGACGTGGTCTTCGGCTGCCTGGACACGGTGGGCCCGCAGGCCGGCGACATCGCCCGCACCTGCTGGCTTGCCGCCGGGCTGCCCGAGGAGGTGCCGGGCGTGACCGTCGACCGGCAGTGCGGCTCCTCCCAGCAGGCCGTCCACTTCGCCGCCCAGGCGGTGATGTCCGGCACCAGCGACCTCGTCGTCGCCGGCGGTGTGCAGAACATGTCGCAGATCCCGATCGCCTTCGCCTCGCGCGGCGCCGCCGACTCCCTCGGCTTCACCGAGGGTCCGTACGTCGGCTCGCGCGGCTGGCAGGCCAGGTACGGCAAGCAGGACGTGTCGCAGTTCCGCGGCGCCGAGATGATCGCCAGGGACTGGGACATCTCCCGCGAGGACATGGAGGCGTTCGCCTTCGCGTCGCACCAGCGGGCGATCCGGGCGATCGACGAGGGCCGGTTCGACAGGGAGATCGCCCCTCTCGAGGGCGTCACCGCCGACGAGGGCCCCCGCAGGGACACCTCACTGGAGAAGATGGCGGGCCTGAAGACCCTGGAGGAGGGCGGGCGGCTGACCGCCGCCGTCGCCTCGCAGATCTCCGACGGCGCGGCCGCCCTGCTGATCGCCTCGGAGCCCGCGGTGAAGGCGCACGGCCTGCGGCCCCGGGCCCGGATCCACCACCTGTCGGCCCGCGGCGAGGACCCCATCCGCATGCTGTCCGCGCCCATCCCCGCCACGGCGTACGCGCTGAAGAAGACCGGCATGTCGATCGACGACATGGACGTCGTCGAGATCAACGAGGCGTTCGCGTCGGTCGTGCTGGCCTGGCTCAAGGAGACCGGCGCGGACCACGCCCGGGTCAACCCCAACGGCGGCGCGATCGCGCTCGGCCACCCGCTCGGCGCCACCGGCGTCCGGCTGATGACCACCCTGCTGCACGAGCTCGAGCGCACCGGCGGCCGGTATGGCCTGCAGACGATGTGCGAGGGCGGCGGCCAGGCCAACGTGACGGTGATCGAGCGCCTCTAGCTCCATCGCGTCCGGCGAGTGCCGCGCCGGCGCCCGCCGATTCCGGGGCGCGGCGCCCGGCGCGGTAACCTCAACCGTCCTAACGCTGTTTGGGAGCACGGATGGCCTGCACGCACGACCGCATCACGACGACCCGCGCCGACAGGGGGATCCCGCGATGAGCACCGCCACGGATGAGGCGGCCCGCCGCCGCACGTTCGCGGTGATCAGCCACCCGGACGCCGGAAAGTCCACGATGACCGAGGCGCTGGCCCTGCACGCCTCGGCGATCACCCAGGCGGGAGCCGTGCACGGCAAGGCCGGCCGGCGCGGCGTGACGTCCGACTGGATGGAGATGGAGCGGGCCCGCGGCATCTCCATCACCTCGGCCGCGCTGCGCTTCGACTACCGCGGCCACGTGTTCAACCTTGTGGACACCCCCGGCCACGCGGACTTCTCCGAGGACACCTACCGCGTGCTGGCCGCGGTCGACTGCGCGGTCATGCTGCTCGACGCCGCCAAGGGCATGGAGCCGCAGACCATGAAGCTGTTCGAGGTCTGCCGCCACCGCCGCATCCCCGTCATCACGTTCGTCAACAAGTGGGACCGGCCGGGCCGGGAGCCGCTTGAGCTGCTCGACGAGATCGAGGAGCGCACCGGCCTGCGTCCCACGCCGGTCACCTGGCCGATCGGCAGCGCAGGGAACTTCCACGGCGTGGTCGACCGGATGGAGGGCCGCGCGGTTCGCTACACCCGCACCCCCGGCGGCGCCACCAAGGCGCTGGAGACCGAGCTGACCCCCGAGCAGGCCGCCGCCGAGCTCGGGGCCGACTGGACCCGCGCGGGGGAGGAGAGCGACCTGCTCGCCGCGATCGGCGCCGAGCACGACCAGAAGGCGTTCGAGGCGCACGAGTCCACGCCGGTGCTGTTCGGCGCGGCGCTGTCCAACTTCGGCGTGGCCCGGCTGCTCGACGTGCTCGTCGACCTCGCCCCCGCCCCGGCGCCCCGCCCGGACGTCGAGGGAGCGGTCCGGCCGCTGGACGCGCCGTTCTCCGGCCTGGTCTTCAAGGTGCAGGCCAACATGGATCCCGCCCACCGCGACCGCATCGCGTTCGTCCGGGTCTGCTCCGGCCGGTTCGAGCGCGGCATGGTGCTCACCCACGCCGCCAGCGGCCGCCCCTTCGCCACCAAGTACGCCCAGTCGGTGTTCGGCCAGGAGCGCGCCACCATCGACGAGGCGTACCCGGGAGACGTGGTCGGGCTGGTGAACGCCACCGCGCTGCGGCCCGGGGACACCCTCTACGAGGGGAAGCCGGTGGAGTTCCCGCCCATCCCGAGCTTCGCCCCCGAGCACTTCGCCGTGGCCCGGTCCCGGAGCACCGCCAAGGCCAAGCAGTTCCGCCGCGGCATCGACCAGCTCGACGGCGAGGGCGTGATCCAGGTGCTCCGCTCCGACCTGCGCGGCGACCAGGCCCCCGTGCTCGCGGCGGTCGGGCCCATGCAGTTCGAGGTCGTGCAGCACCGCCTGGCCACCGAGTTCGGCGCGGAGATCATCCTCGACCGGCTGGAGTACACCCTCGCCCTCCGCACCGACGCCGAGTCGGCGGAGGTCCTGCGGCGCCAGCGCGGCGCGGAGGTGCTGACCCGCAGCCGCGACGAGGCCCTGCTCGCGGTCTTCACCGACCAGTGGCGCATGCGCTCCATCCAGCGCGAACACGAGGGCCTCACCCTCGAACCGCTGATCGCCGGCCAGGCCCACCCCGGCCCGACCGGCTGATCCGCCGTACGCGCGGGGGCCGGATCACACGGCCGCCGCGAACAGGGCATTCGCCTCGGCGACGGCGCGGGTGAGGGCGTGCGGGTCCGGGCGTAGCGCGGCCACGACGGCGTCGACGTCGCGCAGGCCGGCCCGCTCCAGCAGCCGCTTCTCGTTGGTGACCCATTCACCGCGGGCGGCGAGGACCGCGTGGGCCGTCTGCATGGCGGCGGTGGCGAGGGCCCCGGCGACTTCGGTGGCCAGACCGCGCGCGGCGTAGGCGGACCCGGCGTACTGGAGGGTCATGGCCGCCCGGTCGCGCCACATCGGCGGGGCCGACCTGCGCAGGGGCGCTGGGAAACCGGGCCGCGGCAGGGCGCCGCGCAGGACCCGGTTGACGGCCAGCTCGGCCACCACCAGGTAGCTGGGGATGCCCGCGAGATGGAACATCAGCGGTTCCCAGTGGAAGCGGCCCTGCTCGGCCTCGGCGAGCTCGTGTTCGACGACGTCGAGGTCCCGGTAGTGCACGTCGGCGCGGCGGCCGTCGATGGTCAGCCACGCGCCGCCGTTGAAGACGCCGCCACCCCAGCCGCCGATCTCGGAGACCTCGCCCTCCCAGCCGACGGCACGCAGGTCGGCCGGGTCGAAGGGGCCGCGGTAGTAGAGGGCGAAGTCCCAGTCGCTGCCGGGGGTGTGGGTGCCCTGCGCGCGGGAGCCGCCGAGGGTGACGGCCCGGACGCCCGGCAGGGCGGCGAGGCGGTCGGCGACGTGATCGAGGAACGCCTGATCGGTCATGGAAGATACCGTTTCTCGTGAGACGTGGAAGGACAGGCGGCACCAAGGCCGGAGCAGTGCTTCAACGGCCTCGTCCGGACGGGAAACCCACGTTGTCACTTCACGGCCCTGATCTTACCTGCCGAGCGGCGTATCACTCCTGGCGGACCTGAGAGCCTCCGGGCATGATTGGATCTTCATTCGGCTGTGCGTGAGTGGGGACTGTGAGCAGAAGGACCGAGTATCTGGCCGCGCGGGGGCTCGACCCCGAGAGCATCCGGCGCCGGCTTGAGGGCGGCGACGAGGGGTATCCCCGCACGCTGGATGACGACCTGCACGAGGCCGCCTACGAGGGCGTCGCGGAGGCGATCGAGGTGCTCGTCGCGCACGGCGCCGACGTGGAGTCGTCCGGCGTTTAGGGGACACCGCTGTGGACCGCGGTCTGCCGGGGGCACCGGGACGCGGTCGCCGCGCTGCTGCGGGCCCACGCGGACCCCTGGCGGCCGGTCGCCGCCGGCCGCTCCGCCGGGGACATCGCGCTGACCGGGCCGCTGGCCGGTCTGTTCGCCGCCCTGCCCGGCGCTCCCGCTACGGACGTCGGCCTGCTGCGTCGGCAGGCGGAAGCGGACGTCCTCGTCGCCGCGTACGACTCCTGGGAGACCTACTGCGGCGAGGGCGACGGCTTCGCGTTCGTCGCGGGCATCGACGAGGACACCGCCATCCGCCGGCTCGGCCTGGACCCGGCCGGCTGCCCGCTGGCGGACGAGGACGAGTACATGGACGTCGGCCCGTCCATCGGCGCGACCGCACTCTGGCTGGGCCGGCCGCCGGGAAGCGCCGGTGTCGTGGTCTACAGCGCCATCAGCTTCGACCCTGGAGCCGAGGAACTGTGGGGTCCGCTCAGCTCGCCGGGCCCGGCCGTCAGCATCGTCACCAACATGATCGTGGACACCACGATCGAGGTCTGGCGGGACGGCGCCGAGGGCCGTTACCTGCGGTCGTTGCAGCAGCCCGAAGACGACATGCTCCCGGAGGAGTGGCTGTGCCGCTTCTACGACCACTCACCCGGCTCACCCGGACTCGCCCGCGGACTGGCCCTCGCCACCCTGCTGACCGGTGTCCAGGTGACCGAGGACTGGCTGTTCCGCGCCCCCAAACGCCTCGTCATCCTGCCTGGATGACCTGGCCGCCTTCCCCCAGGCGTACGGGAAGGCGGGCGAGTCGCCAGGAGAACGGGAGGAACTGCCGGTCGAGATCCTCCGGCGCGACGGCGAGTTCGAGCCGGGGGTAGCGGCGCAGCAGCGCGCCGAAGGCCACCTCGCCCTCCTGCCGGGCCAGCGCCGCGCCCAGGCAGTAGTGCAGGCCGTGGCCGAAGCCGACGTGGACCTCCTTGTGCCCGTCGGGCTCACGGGTGATGTCCAGACGGTCGGCGTCGTCGAAGCGCCGGGGGTCGTAGTTGGCGGAGACCAGCACCGCCATCACCGGCTCGCCCCTGCGCACGGTCATGCCGCCGAACTCGACGTCCTCGGTCGCGTACCGGATGCGGGTGCCCTGGACGGGCCCGCACCAGCGCAACAACTCGTGCACGGCGCGCGGCAGCAGTGCCGGGTCGGCCCGCAGCGCGGCGAGCTGGTCCGGGTGGGTCAGCAGGGCGGTGGTGCCGTTGCCGATCAGGTGAGCGGTGGTCTCGTGCCCGGCGAGGACGAGCGTGAGGACCATGGTGACCATCTCGGTGTCGGTCAGCCGGTCGCCGTCCTCGTCGTGGGCGCGGATCAGGCCGGTCAGCAGGTCGCCGGCCGGCTTGGACCGGCGGCGGGCGATGAGCTCTTGGATGTAGGTCACCATGTGCCGCAGCGGCTCTGCCATCGCTCCGGGCTGGAGCGAGACCAGGCTCCTGCCCCACTCCCGCCACAGCGGGCGGTCCTCCTCGGGGATGCCGACCAGCTCGCAGATGACGGTGATCGGCAGGGGGTAGGCGAAGTGCTCGATCAGGTCGGCGACGCCGTCCTCGGCATGGCCGGGCAGCCGGTCGAGGAGGTCCTCGGCGATCTGCTCGACGCGGGGCCGCAGCTCCGCGACGCGGCGGGCGGTGAAGGCGCGCGAGACCAGCCGGCGCAGCCGGAGGTGGTCGTCGCCGTCGGAGTCGAGGACGCTGTCCAGGATGTACGCGGCGTACTCGCGGGGGATCCCCCGGGCCTCGATGAGCTGCTCGCGGATGTTGTGCACGTTCGCTCCCGGCACGTTGGCCGGGTTGTTGACGAACCGGCGGTCGCTCAGCACGGTCTTGACGTCGTCGTATCGCGTGACGAGCCAGACCGGGGAGTCCAGGCCGGGGAAGGAGCCGCGCACCATCGGGGCCTGCTCCCGCAGACGCGAGTAGCCCCCGAACGGATCGCGCACCAGGTCCGCGTCGAACAGGTTGACGGGTCCTGCCGTGCTGGAAGTGCTCATGCCTACCTCCACGTGTCAGGTGCGTTTGTGCCGGTGGATCTCCTCGTTCAGCCGGTCCAGCAGGCGCTGGTAGATCTCGTTCACCCGCGGCGCCGCCGCCCGGACGCTCTCGGGCGGCCCAGGGAGCTCGAAGGCCGCGCGGACGACATGAGCGATCATGTCGGCGTTGTCCTCCAGTGCGGGCACGGTGGACGGCGACAGAGGCTCGATCGTGACGAAGCCGGTCAGGATCGACTCGTACGCGTGGACCTGGAGGGCCGGGGACTGCTCGGTGCGGACCAGGCCGTGCTCGCGCAGCACCTCGACGTGCGCCAGGAGCGCGTGGTCGCGCACGTCGAGCAGGTCGGGCACGTTCTCGGCGGCGCTCCTGCTCAGCGCGCCGAGGGTGTCGTCGTCGCCGAGGAGCGTCGCCCGGAAGACCGGCTCCTCGTGCACCCACAGGTACGCCGACCTGGCCGCGCTGCTGAGCAGGACCGCGGAGGGGTCGGCGCGCACGCCGGCGGCGAGACGCTCGATGATGCGGGCCTTGGCCCGTATCAACACCGCGAGGAAGAGCAGCTCCTTCGTGCTGAAATGCAGGTAGACGGTGCCTTTGCCGACGCCCGCCCGCCGGGCCACGTCCTCGACCGTGATGCGCGGGTATCCCCAGGCCACCAGGAGCTCGCCGGCGGCGTCCAGGATGCGCTCGGCCCGCCGCTCGCGCTCCCGCCGGGGGGAGGCGGGGCCCGCCGGCCGGGAGTCGAGGTCCGTCACCGCGCCCCCTCCGCCGCAGTCGTGACCGAGATGACGATTCCGGTCACACAGTCGACCGTACGCCGCGAGAAGCGGCTGGGCAAGACGTTGACCGGCGGGGCTCAGTCCTCCAGAGAGGCCAGCAGTGACTCCAGATCGCGCATCAGCCGCTCGGTGCGGGCCGGGCCGTACGCCGCGAGGATCGCCCGCTGGTGCTCGGCGATGCCCGCCTCCAGGCGGGCGAGCAGGTCGCGGCCCCGGTCGGCGAGGAAGACCGCGACCTTGCGGCGGTCGGCCGGGTCGTGCCCCCGGTAGACCACCGCGCGTTCCACCAGCCGGTCCACCGCCTTGGTCAGCGTGGGGTGGGGCATCAGCGCGGCCTCGGCCAGATCGCCCATCGAGTGCCCGCGCCCGTCCGCGAGCGCCTGCAGGATGCGCCACTGCTCGACGGTCACGTCCTCGGCGGCGAGCGCGGCGGCCAGCCCTCGGTTGACGCCGCGCTCGGCCCGGCTCAGCAGGTAGGCGAGCGACGACCCGAGGCCGGTCACCTGTCCGGTCAGGGGATACTCGTGCACGTGGCCGATCCTGTCACAGTCGTCATCGACTCTCTCGAGGCTCATCTACTGCCCGCGGACACGCTCCGCGTCGCGCTGGTGGTGCCGGTCTCCGGCGTGCTCGGCCTGCTCGGGCCGGGAGCGATCAACTGTGCCGTGCTCGCCGCCCGGGAGGTCAACGCCGCCGGGGGAGTGCTGGGCAGGCCGGTCGAACTCGTGCTCGTGGACGGGGGCCGCGGCCCGGCCGCGGTCGCCGGGGAGGTGCGGGGCCTGGTGCGCTCCGGAGCCGTCCAGGCGGTGGTCGGCACCCACGCCAGCGACGTGCGCGTCGCGGTCGAGCAGGCGCTGGGCGGCGCGGCCCCCTTCGTCTACACCCCGCCGTACGAGGGCGGCGCCCGCCGTCCGGGCGTCTACTACCTCGGCGAGCCCGCCTCGCTGCAGGTCGGCCCGGGAATCGACTGGCTGATGGAGCACCGGCGGGCCCGGCGCTGGTTCCTGCTCGGCAACGACTACGTCTGGCCTCGCCTCGTGCACGCCTCGGCCCGCGGGCATCTGCGTGCCCGGTCCGCGACGGTCGTGGGGGAGCGGCTCGTGCCGCCCGGGACGACCGCGATGGACCGGCTGCTGGAGCAGCTGGCCGCCGTGCGGCCCGACGCCGTGCTGCTCACCCTCATCGGCAGCGACCTGATCGCGTTCAACCGGGCGTTCGCCGCGAGCGGTCTCGGCTGCGCACGGCTGTGCGGGGCGCTGGAGGAGCACGGCCTGCTCGCCGCCGGGGGCGACACGACCGGTGGGCTCTACGCCGCCATGGGGTATTTCGGCGGCATCGCCACCGACGCCAACCTCGGTCTGGCCGAGCGCTACACGGCGATGTTCGGCCCGGAGGCGCCGCTGTTGAACGGGCACGGGCACGGCTGCTACGAGGGCGTGCTCATGCTGGCCGCCTTGGTACGGCGTGCGGGCACGCTGGCGGTGCCGGCCGTCGAGGCGGTCGCCGACGGCACGACGGTCGTCTCCGGACGCGGCCCGCTCACGCTGGCCGGAGGCCGGGTGCGTCAGCGGGTGTACCTCGCCCAGGCCGACGGGCTGGACTTCGAGGTCGTCACGCCGCCGATGTACCCGTTGTAAAACTTCCACTAGAAACCTTTTCGTTTTCAAGGATTGCCCCTATCGTACGGCTCTGCCCCCGTGCGTTTAGGAGCGGATCCATGTCCTCCCCACAGTCAGAGGCGCCCGGCGTCGAGCGCTTCGGTTACCAGCAGGAGCTGCGGCGCTCGCTCGGCTTCGCCGACCTGCTCATCTATGGTTTGATCTTCATGGTGCCGATCGCGCCGTTCGGCATCTTCGGCAGCGTCTTCAAGTCCTCCGGCGGGATGGTGGCGCTCGCCTACGTGATCGGCATGGTCGCGATGGCGTTCACCGCCCTGTCGTACGCCCAGATGGCCCGCGCCTTCCCGATGGCGGGCTCGGTCTACACGTACGCGGGCCGGGGCATCGCCGCCCCGGTCGGCTTCCTCGCGGGCTGGGTGATCCTGCTCGACTACGTGCTGGTGCCGACGCTGCTCTACCTCGTGGCGAGCTCGGCCATGACGTCGTTCGTGCCCGGCGTGCCGATCTGGGTGTGGCTGATCGCCTTCATCGTGCTCAACACGGTGGTCAACTACCTCGGCATCGAGATGACCGCCCGGATGAACAAGATCATGCTGGTCGCCGAGCTGATCGTGCTGGCGATCTTCCTGGTGATCGGGATCGTCGCGCTGGCGCAGGGCAAGGGCCACGGCGCCGCCCTGAGCCCGCTGTTCGACTCCTCCACGTTCTCCTGGCCGCTGGCGTTCGGATCCGTGTCCGTGGCGGTGCTGTCGTTCCTCGGGTTCGACGGCATCTCGATGCTCGCCGAGGAGAGCCGCGAGAGCACCCGGCGCCTGGGCCGCTCGATGGTCTTCGCCCTCGTCCTGGCCGGCGCGCTGTTCATCGTGCAGACCTGGGTGGCGGCGCTGCTCGCCCCCAACCGCGCCGACCTCCTCGCCCACGGCGGCGACAACGCGTTCTACGACACCGCGGAGTACGCCGGAGGCCACTGGCTGAGCGTGCTGACGGCCGTCGCCACGGCCGTCGCCTGGGGGTTCGCGAACTCCCTCGTTGCCCAGGCGGCCACCTCCCGTCTGCTGTTCGCCATGGCCCGCGACCGCCAGCTCCCGGCGTTCCTCCGCAGGGTGCACCCCACGCGCAAGGTGCCGGTCAACGCCACGTTCCTGGTGGCCGGGGCGTCCCTGGTCCTCGGCCTGTACATGAGCTCGCGCGACGACCGCATCGGGTTGCTCAGCTCGCTGGTCAACTTCGGCGCGATGACCGCGTTCCTCGCCCTCCATGTATCGGTCGTCGTCCACTACGTCGTCCGCAACCGCAGCCGTGACTGGTGGCGGCACCTCGTGGCCCCCGCGATCGGCTTCCTGATCCTGCTCTACGTCGTGATCAACGCCAGCATCGCCGCCCAGGTGCTCGGCTTCGTCTGGCTGGCCATCGGCGTCGTGATCCTCGTCGGCTCCTACCTGATGGGCCGGCGCCCCACCCTGTCCGCCGTCACCCCGGAGGCCAACGAGTGAACGTCGCGTCCTACCGTCCCCGCCCCGACGACCTGTCGTACACCTTCGGCGGCCGACCGGCCGTCGAGTCCGTGGCCCCCGGCGCGGTGCTCGAGCTGTACACCGAGGACTGCTTCGGCGGCCGGGTGCGCGGCGCCGGCGACCTCCCGTCGCAGGTCTGCGAGTTCCCCTACCTCAATCCGGTCACCGGCCCGTTCCACGTCGAGGGGGCCGAGCCCGGCGACACCCTGGCCCTCCACTTCGTCTCCATCGAGCCCGCCCGCGACTGGGCGGTCTCCACGACGTTCCCGCACTTCGGGGCGCTGACGAGCACGCACACCACCCCGACGCTGCAGCCTCCGCTGGAGGAGGCCGTGTGGATGTACGAGGTGGACGCCGAGCGGCGGACCGTGCGCTACCGGGCCCGGCGCGGCGACTTCGCCGTCGAGATGCCGCTCGACCCGATGCACGGGACCGTGGGCGTCGCCCCGGCCGCCGCCGAGGCGCGGATGACCATCACACCGGACGCCCACGGCGGCAACATGGACACCCCCGAGCTGCGTGCCGGGGTCACCGTCTACCTGGGCGTCAACGTTCCCGGTGCGCTGTTCGCGATCGGCGACGGCCACTGCCGCCAGGGCCACGGCGAGGTCTGCGGCACCGCCGTGGAGGCGGCGATGAACACCGTCGTGGCCGTCGAGCTGATCAAGGGCGTCGTCACGCCGTGGCCCCGGCTGGAGGACGACCGCCACATCATGTCGACAGGCTCGGCCCGGCCGTTGGAGGACGCCTACCGCATCAGCCAGCACGACCTCGTCACCTGGACCGCCTCCCTCACCGGTCTCGACGAGCTGGACGCCTACCAGCTCGTCAGCCAGGGCGGGGAGGCCCCGGTCGGCAACGTCTGCGACACCAACTACACGATGGTGGCCAAGCTGCCCAAGGCCTACCTGGGCGACCCGGACGTGTACGGCTCCGCGCACGCCCGCCTGCGCGCCCTCGGCGAGGAGTACCTCAGCCGTTGATGAACGGCAGCACGTGCGGCAGCAGGTTGAGGGGTCACAGCCAGCCGTTGTGGCGGGCGACGCGGACGGCTTCCATGCGGTTGCGGGTGCCGGTCTTCGTGATGCACGCCGACAGGTGGTTGCGTACGGTGCTCTCCGACAGGTAGAGGCGGCGGGAGATGTCGGCGGCGGCGGAGCCGTCCGCGGCGGCGGCGAGCACCTCGCGCTCGCGCGGCGTCAGCGGGTTCGGCCCGGCGCTCAGGGCGGCCGTGGCGAGGGCGGGATCGACCACGACCTCGCCCGCGAGCACACGCCTGATCGCCTGGGCCAGTTCGCCGACGGGCCGGTCCTTGACCACGAAACCGCGGGCGCCGGCGTCCAGCGCCCGGCGCAGGTAACCGGGCCGCCCGAACGTCGTGACGATGACCACCACGCACTCCGGGAGGGCGGCCCGCAGGTCCGCGGTCGCGTCGAGTCCGCTGCCGCCGGGCATCTCGATGTCGAGCAGGGCCACGTCGGGCTTGGCCCGCAACGCGGCGGGAACGATCTCGCCCGCCGTCGCGACCTGCGCGACGACCTCGAAGTCGTCCTCCAGGTCGAGCAGCACGGTGAGCGCGTCGCGCATCATCGTCTGATCCTCGGCGATCAGCACGCGGGTCACAGGCCGTCCTTTCGGTCGTCGTCCACGCCCGCGTGCGGGATCTCGGCGGTGAGGACGAACCCCCGCGCCAGGCGGGCGGCGGTCAGCCGCCCGCCCGCGGCGGCCAAGCGCTCGCGCAGCCCGCGCAGGCCGCTGCCGTCCTCCTCGCCGGCCACACCGCCGGCCCCGTCGTCGCTGATCTCGACCAGCACCGGGTCGCGGTCGCGGCGCAGTGTGATGACGCAGCGCCGGGCGCCGGAGTGCCGCACGACGTTCGTGATCCCCTCCCGGACGACCCAGCTCAGCAGCATGTCGGTCTCCCGCGTCAGCGCGGGCCCCGACTCCTTCACCACGCACGCGACGCCGGCCGTGGCCAGGGCCGCCCTGGCGCTGTCCAGTTCGAAGGCGAGGCTCGCGTCGCGATAACCCGTGACCGCCTCGCGCACCTCGGTCAGCGCCTGCCGCCCGATGGCCTCGATGTCCGCGGCGTGCCGTATGGCCGCGTCCGTGTCGCGCGGGGCGAGCCGCCGTACGGCCTCGGCCTTGACGACCACCATCGAGAGCGTGTGGCCGAGCAGGTCGTGCAGGTCGCGCGAGAAGCGCAGGCGCTCGGCCGAGACGGCGGCGACGGCCAGCTTCTCCCTGGTCCGGCCGAGTTCCTCGATCACCTCGGACATCCGGCGGAAACCGTACGTCGTGATCCCGGCGAACAGGGTGGTCAGCGCCGTGCCCCACAGGGCGTCGCCGAACGACCTGCCGCCCACGGGGACGATCGCGGCGATCGCGGCCGTGACGGCGACGAGCGGGGGCGCGGCGCGGACCGGGAGGACGAGCGCCACGGCCACAGCGAGCAGGGAGAACAGCGTCTGCCAGCCGTCCACGTGGTAGGCCAGGGCCGCCGTGACCGTGACCGCCGCGAGCAGCGCGACGAACGTCACCGGCACGGGCCGTACGCCCGGGCCGGAGCGGGCGGCGGTGAGCACGGCTCCCGAGAACGAGACCCCCGCGGCGGCCACCAGGATCCACGCGGGCCAGGCCGGCACGGCCGACGCCGCGGCGGCGGCGGGCGCCAGCAGCAGGAGGACGGTCAGCCCCAGCGCGGACGCGAGTAGCCGGGCCGGAAGCCACGGCGGCAGGCCCGGCCGGAAACGGCCCGGCCTGGCCACACCGGGCTCGCACCCGTCCCCCCGTGCCTTCGCCGCCGCCTCCGCCATGGCCGCCATTATGGTCGGCTTCCGTCCGGAGCGGGCAGGGCGGATTATCGCCTTCCCGGCAGTACGAATGGCCCAGGCGAACGAGTCCGGCTCGCAGCCCGACCCTGCCGTCCGTGAGCTGTTCCCGGGCGGCTTCCAGGACCTGTCGACCGATCCCGACTTCCTCTTCTTTGTCGTCGAGGTGCCGCCGTCGGCTACCGGCTCGGGCAGCTAGTCCAGTGCTAGTCGCGCGTGCGCAACGCCTGTGAGAGCGCGTCGACGGTTACGCCCACAATGGCCAGGAGCTGCGCCGGGCTCGCCCCAGCTCTGCTCATAACCGCGAGAGACAGGTTCACGGCCGCCATGTGTTCCGCGAAGGCCTCGGCGTCCTGGTCGGTCAATCGGCAGGCCTTCAGTGCGGCACGTAGACGCGAGCGCTGGAAGCCCAGCGCCTCCTTCGCTTGCGCCGCGACGCTCGGGCTCAGCACCGGAATTGCCATGGCCGATTGGGCGACCAGGCATCCATCCGGCAGTTCGGGATCGGCGATGCGCTCGAGGGTGACATCGAAGAACGCACGAACAGCGGTAAGGGGCTCCGAGGCCGCACACGACAGGGCGGCGTCGTACTTTTCGCCGTAACGCGCAGCATAGCGATCCAAGCAGCGCAGGAAGAGCGTGTCCTTGTCGCCGAGCGAGGAGTAGATGGAGCTGCGGTTCAGGCCGGTTGCCCGGGACAGATCGTCCACTGAGGTGTCGGCGTAGCCGGCGCGCCAAAACTGGATCATCGCGGCGTCAAGCGCCGTGTCCATGTCGAACCGCTTCTTGCCTGCCACGTGGCACTTCCTTGCCGGTGTGTCGTTGTCTCGGGCTGCGCTGCGCACCATTCTATCTTGAACTGATCAGTTCAAAATGTGCTAGCGTCCACGCATGGTCATGGCCGGGAGTCCCCCCGATCCCGGCAACCGGGCTGAGCTCAGCGCGACGTATTTCCTGTTCGTCTATTCCGGGCTCGTCGTCCCCGTCCTGCTACTGGCCTCATCGATCAGGCCGTCGGGACCCGGATGTCGAGCACCACGCGGCCGCTCTCGTCATCTGCACTGCGCTCGTGGGCCTAACCCTCGGGCGTAGCACCGAACCAGCACACCTGACACCGATGGAGGATCCCGTGACTGACCCTGCGACCAGCGCTATGCACGCCTGCGAAAGTAACCCTGTCCGCGACCTGCCCCTGCACGACCTGGCGGGATTCACTCACCGCTGGGTCGACGCCGACGGCGTCCGCCTTCATGCCGTCGAAGGCGGCCGGTCGACCGGCCCGGCCGTTGTCCTGCTCGCCGGATTCCCGCAAACCTGGTGGGCATGGCGAAAAGTCATGCCCAGCCTCGCCGGCCGGTTCCACGTCATCGCGATCGACCTGCCGGGCCAGGGCCACTCCGAGCGTCCGGAGCGCAGCTACGACACGCATACGGTCGCAGCGCACGTCCACGCCGCCGTGAAGGCTCTCGGAGTGTCGACTTACTGGCTGGTCGCCCACGACATCGGCGCCTGGGTCGCTTTCTCCCTCGCACTTCGATTCGAGAGCCAACTGCACGGGGTCGCTCTGCTCGACGCCGGAATCCCCGGCATCACCCTCCCCGAAGCGATCCCCACCGACCCGGATCGGGCCTGGAAGACCTGGCATTTCGCGTTCCACCTTGTGCCCGATCTGCCCGAGACGCTGCTCGCCGGCCGCGAACGGGACTACGTCGGCTGGTTCCTGAAAATGAAGGCCCTCTCTCCCGACACGTTCGACGACGCCGAGCTCGACCACTACGCAGCGGCCGTCGCCGCCGACGGTGGCCTCCGCGCTTCCCTCGCCTACTACCGGGACGCCGCCGAGTCGGCGCGCAAGAACCACGAGGCGCTCAAGCGGCAGCACCTGACTGTGCCCATCCTCGGAATCTCCAGCAGCCACGGCTCCATCCCGGACATGGCGGCCTCCATCAGCCCATGGGCCGACGACGCCACCGGAGTCGTCGTGCCCGACGCTGGACACTTCATCCCCGATGAGCAGCCCGAAGCCGTCGCTGCCGCTATAGCCGATTTCATCCTCGACGGCGACTGACCGCTCTCGCCGTCGACAACGCTCTCAACGTGCATGCGGCTGGTGATGCCCGGCCTCGGCGCAGCGTTGCGGCGGCAGTCGTGCGGTGCTCTGTCTGCGGCTTCGGCGGCGTCCGGCATCGCCGTGGCCGCCGACAGGTCGCCTGCGTAGGCGGCGTCAAACGCGAGCGTCAGCTTTTCGCGGGCTTCCGCACAGTGCGGGCATGTCTATCTGCAGGACCCCGGCGGCAACGTGATCGAACTGCCCTGATATCCCCAGGACCAGGACAAGAATCAGGACAAGGGAGAGTAGCGATTCACGCCAGGTCCCACAGCAGTCGGTAGTAGGCGATGCGCTCGGGGTCGGGGGCGACGCCGTACGCGTCGTACACGACGCCGTCGTACCCTGGGCCGTAGTTCCACTCCGTGCTCCAGGCGGCGACCGCGAGGTCGGCCCACCGGTCGGCCACGCCCAGCGAGCCGAGGTCGACGTGCCCGGCGAACGTTCCGTCGTCGTGCAGCAGGGTGTTGGGAGCGCAGGCGTCGCCGTGGCAGACGACGAGGCGGTCGACTGCGGGCGGCTCGCCGAGACGCTGCCGGGCCGCCTCGTCGCGACCGTGGAGCCGCCGCTCGACGCCCCAGTCGTACGGGCACTCCTGCACGGGCAGGGTGTCGTGGAGCAGGCGAAGCCCCCGGCCGATCGCCGCCGCGGCGGTGGCGGGATCGGCGGTCCAGCGCGGGTCCACCGCCGAGCGACCGGGAAGCGCCGCCGTGACGAGCCAGGCGCCGTCCGCGTTCGAGCCCCACGCCGGCGCCCGAGGAACGGCGACCCACCGCCCGGCCCATTCCAGGCGCTCCGCCTCGCCGGGCAGGTCGATCTCCGGGGTGCCGGCGGCGATCCACTTGACGTATCTTGTGCCGCCGTTCGCGTCCTCCAGCCGGAACGTCAGGCCGCCGAGCTGGTTGCGCCACACCGGAGTGACGGTGTCGCCCGCGGCGAGTTCGGCGACGGCGCCGGGCACGGCAACCGGCCCGGCCGGGACCGAGGCGAGGGGGAGCCGGCTCATGACCACCATTCTCCCGCGAAAAGGCAGTGGCAGGGCTGCGACGGCAGGCAGTTCACTTGACCCCTGATCGTGACTTCGGCCGCCTCGTCGTCGAGCGCCTACGCACTCGTACGGAGGTGGTGGCCTCCGCCCGACCGCCCAAGGGAGTGGCGGTACGGCGCGGTGAAGCGGCGTCTGGATTCGCTGCCATCAAGCCGCCTCGTCCGTGGAATCGGGAGTGGGAGCCAGCCGCACGCTGCCGGACTGGGCCTTCTCATCGGGGAAGACCCACTTCCGGAGCGCGTGCAAATGGCCGCCCTCGATGAGGGGTCGACCGCGATGAGCGCGGCCACCGCCCGGCCGACCGGCAACCTCAGCTCATCGAGGTCAGTTCGGCCAGTCGCCCGCGGCGGACCGACTCAGGTCACTTCGATGTTGGCCATCATCGCCATGTCCTCGTGTTCCAGGTTGTGGCAGTGGAACACGTATCGGCCGCGGTACCCGTTGAAGCGGACGACGATCTCCACCTCGTCCTCGGGTCGCATGTCCACGGTGTCCTTCCAGCCGGCGTCATAGGGTCCCGGCTTGCCCCCATTACGGGAGAGCACCTGGAAGTGACCGAGATGGATGTGCACTGGATGATCCGCGTTGGTGGTGATCAGCCATCGTTCCGTGGCGCCGAGGCTGACCTGGGCGTCGATCCGGTTCGGATCGAACGCCTGGCCGTTGATCGTCCAGGTCTCGTAATGGGAGCCGCTCCGGGAGAACTTCATCCTGCGGGTGATGGTGGACGGCGGCGACGGCTGTTCGAGGTCGGCCAGGCGCGGCGGCACCGTGCTGTCGTCTCTGGCCTTCCGGACCACATGGAACCGCATCACGTGGCCGGTCGAGCCCGTCCCGTACCTGTTGACCAGGGTGACCTGGGTGCCGACGGGATAGGAGCCGAAGTCAACCACGACGTCGAAGCGTTCGGCGGGGGCGATGTCGATCGCTTCATGGTCGATCGGCCGGCCGAGCAGGCCTACATCGCTGCCGACCTGGACGAACGCGGCGCCCGACGGCGGCGGCGGGTCCAAGGCGAGCTGGTAGCGCCGCGCGTTCGAGGCGTTGAGCAGCCGGAACCGATACTGGACCGCGGCCACCTCAAGCACCGGCCACGGTGCGCCGTTGACCAGGATGACGTCGCCCAGCACGCCTTTCATGAAGTCGGACGTCACACCCGGTTTACCGGTCAGGGACGAGTCGATCGACGGGTAGTGAAACGAGCCGTCGGCAGCGAACGCCCGGTCGCAGATCATCAACGGCACGTCGCGTTCCCGGCGGGGTAGCGGCAGCGCTTCCTCCACGGCGTCGTGCACCAGATGAAATCCGGCGAGGCCCCGGTACACCTGCGGGCCGGTGAAGTCCATCCGATGATCGTGGTACCACAGGGTCGCGGCCGGCTGGCCGAGCGGGTAGACGTAGTCGAAGCTCCCGTGGGCGATCGCGCCAGCCGACCCGGCCGACGTCCCGCCGACCGGAAGGACCACGTCGGTCGGGTATCCGTCGTAGCGTGAGGGAGTCACCCCGCCATGCAGATGGGTCACGGTCGGCACCGGCAACTCGTTGCGGTGCCTGACGACGACTTGCCGGCCGCTGCGCGACTCGATCGTCGGCCCCGGGAATCGACCGTCGTAGCCCCAGACCTCGGTGCTGTATCCGGGCAGGATCGCGGCCCGGCCGGGCCGCTGGGTGATCTCGTAGTAGTCGGTGGTGGCATCGGTACGGACCGGCCTCAGCACCGGCGGCACCGGTAGCGGACTGGTGAACGGCTCCGGCAGCTGCGCATCGCTGCGCAGCAATCTGCCCGTGCTGTTCTTGTCGTCGCCGTGCCTGTCGTCGCCGCGGCTGTCGCTGTGGCTGCCGTGGTCTTGCTGGTCGCTCGAGGTGTCGTCTGCGCGTGGCTGGCAGGCGACCACAAGGGGGATCGCGGCCATGCCGCCGGCAAGGCCGAGCAGGTTCCTGCGCGTCATGTTCCAGGTCATACCGGCTTCCGGACAAGGAGGGGTCAATACGCTTTCCTTGAGCAACCGTAGACAGCCTACATGTAGGCTGTCTACATATGCGGGGACCGGACATGGTTCAGCTGCGGCGGCCACCGCAGCGATATGGGTACGCGAAGGTCGGGGGGTCGTGTCACTCTGGTGCGTCTGAGCACACCCGCCCGTCGCGGCGGATAAGACGATCGTTACGGGCAGCAGAATTTATATCGGACAGAAACAGATTCTGTCTGGTCAGAATTCTGAGCGCCCCTCATCGCTGAGTTGTGCTTGTGCAGGATCAAGGCGGCGGCGCGCCGCCCGCCGCACACCAGCCCGCCGTACCGAGTCCTCCCGCCGTAGCTAGCGCCACGCCGTCGCCGCGTCGCAGGTATATACGCCGCCTATGCTGATCGCCTATGGACGGCGTCCTCGGAACGGTCGGCACCGCAGGTGCCGTTTTCGGAGGCACTTTCGTCGCCATCGGCGCGGTGATCGTGCTCGAACCCGGAGTGATCAGCCACCTGATCGATCTTCCCTGACCTCAAAAGCAGATGCCTCCGGCGGGGGCCCGAGTGACTTCGCGTTGAGTGAGGTGAGGGTTGATGACGGCCAATGAGGGACGGAGCCCCCTGGGCCGGCGCGAGGGACCCGGCGACGGAAGACTGATCTCCGCCAGCGCTGAAGCCGCCACCCGGGCTACAGAGCACATTTCGTGCTGGCGGGCCATCGACACGGGGACCGCCGCCCGAGTTCCGCGGCACCGTGAGGCCGAATCGCCGAAGGTAGGCCCTGGTCGGCGAGCATCAGCACCGTCTGCTCGTGCGGGCCGCGTGCGACCCCCGGGTGGCGACCCTTTCCGAGCGGGGCGGGAGAGGCAAAGAAGCGACCACCCGCAACCCAGGTATCACACGTTAGAAGAAGAGCCGTGGGGTGAGGGGTATGAGTAGGTTTGTGGCACTTGTTCCCAAGGCGTACGTATCCAGACACGACGACCAAGGCGGGTGTGGATCAGATGGGTGCCAAGGGTGCGCAGAGCTTTTCCGTCGTAGAGGTGTCCGCCCGACGTGCGGCTGTCGCCGCGCTCGTCATCGGCATGTCGGCTCTCGCGGATGTGCCGCAGGCGTCGGCAGCGCCGATACCGCAGGGCGTCCACGCAGTGAATCATGATTGTCACGGCCTTTACGGCCATGCTCCCGGCGAGGGCAAGCGGCCCGGCAAAGGCGGCGCGCGCGGGGCCCGCACCGGCCGTTTCGGCCAAGGCGGCGTCAGGCAGAGTACGAGCGGCGTCAACACGGCCAACGCGCCCACGATCAGCAGCCCAGCCCATCAGCGGATCAAAGGAAGGCGCAACGTGAACGCCCCGGCAGCCAACAGCGCCGTCGACTTCTCCGGCATTCAGCAGGTGTCAAGCGTCAGCGTGTTCACCAACTCCCTCAGCGGCAACTGCAGGAGGGGAACCGGGGACTGCGTGATCAACCAGAACCTGCGCAGTACCGAGAGCAGAGGAGGCGTCGGGCACTAAGAACCATGCCCGCAGATCCGGGAGGCATGGCGCTCCTTATCGCCGACACTCCTGAGCTCTTGATCACCAGAGGGCTCTCGAACTGACCGGCACCTGGCCCTCGCCCGCATCTACATACCCATCCAGCGGACGGCGGTGCCTGGCCCAACCCCCGATGACCAGACACCGCCTCGCGACCCTCTCCTCCTGCTGTGATGACCAGACGCCTGGTCAACGCGGAGCTGAATTGGTCCACCTCCGCTACGCGGGTCACCACGCCTACCAGGATCAACCGGGCCCCTGCATGGCGAGCCTGCGGGCGTCTCTCGCCACTGCTGCCAGTACTTGGCCGGGATCTAGTTCTGGCTTGAGAATTCCGCCATCACGCGTTGACAGGCCAGCCACCTGTCAGCCGCGTGACCAATCTGCCGGGACCGTACATCCAGGCCAGGCGTGCCTTGTCCGCGCACCGCAGGCGAGCCGACGACGCGGCCAGCGCCCGGGCGAGCCAGGGAGCGACATCGCTGCACTCGTTGATCAGCAGGCCGGAGATGATGGCGAAGGCAATCTCGCCCCGCGTACAAGCTCTGGAGCAGCAGCCGAGGCGGGGAACGCAAGACGCCCGGGACCGAGCCGGGACGACGTTCGGCCAGCAAGGCGGAGGCGCGTACCGCGCCCTCGCCTGTGAGCCAATACAACCGCCGTCGGGGCCTGTTCACGTCCGGAGCCTGTTCCTCCCAGGCGCCTTCGACCCATCCGGCATCCTCAAGACGATCGAGTACGCCGTACACAGCGGGCTGGATCCTCTACGAATGTCCGCACTGCGGGCGGCTCATGTGGCGAAAGCAGGGCGAGACCGAGTTCCGGATCTACCGGCCCGAGTAAGCTTTCGCCGCCGTTGTATTGAGGTGATAGATGGACTGGTCATACCTCACCCGTTGATCATCGTGCCAGATGCCTGCCAGAACGGACGGTGATCAGCGGTGATTCGCGGGGATTCACGGTCGCTCGGCCGGCCTTGACCTGCACCCCTGTTTCCGCAGCTCAGCACGGCAAGATCGATAGCCTATTCCCAAGGCGACAACGCGGGTTCGATTCCCGTCACCCGCTCCACACACGAAGGCCAGGGCCAGGGCGCGTATTTCAACCCGAGCCTTGATTGTTATCGGGGCCATCTCGGCTTTTCGTGCCTGATCCGTTCTGCCCTTGTCCGCGCAGGGCTTCTCCGGCAAGCTTCCCGAGCGCGTCGGCGATGGCTTGATCCCGCTCCATCGGGATGCCTTGATAGATCAGCGCGGCCCGCGTGGTCGGGTCCCCATGCGGTCCCTCAGCTCCCACAGCGTCGCGCCCGACTGCGGCGCGAAGGTGCTCCCGGCGTGATGCGATCAGGAGGTGGAGGCCGCAGCCCTTCCGCCATCGACCCAAGCCAGGTGGTCGCCTGCCGCCTACACCTCGCCTTCCCTGGGCTTGATCAGACCAGCGCGACAGCGCTCGATCTCCTCGGAGACCTTTTCCATGTACCAGCGCATCACCTTGTACGGGATGGCACGAGCCTTCCTACCACTGTGAACGTGGATCATCGGTTCCCGGGTTGGATCCTCATCAGGCACTACCGCCGTAATGAAGGCGGGCCCAGGCAGATGGGTCTCGGCGTTCGGGATGTCAGCCCAGGCCGCGGGTGCCGGCACCGCCTCGCTCAGTTCGACATACCAAGCGTCGTCAGGCAACGCATATGTAAATTGCACCGCGTATCGAGTATCGGCGTGTTCGAGCTCGTCAAATGGCATGCCGCCAGGCTGTCACGCCGGTTTCGCGTAGTCATCTTGATAAGCGCCGGCGGCAGGTCCGCATTCACAGAGCGCCGGTGACTGCATCGTCGCCGCCGTACCACTGACCGGATCCTCCGCTCGCGGCATGCGACCTCGTGTCGCACCTTGTCATAGCGGGCGGCGCAGCCCGTCCAGCACGAGGGTGATGACATCGTCGGCCTCGGCCCGCCAATTGGGGCGGTCGTGGGCCGCACCGATGCCGTGCAGCGCCATCATCACGGCACCGGCATCCACGTCGTCGCGAACGGTGCCGTCCCGCACGGCGGCGGCCACCAGGTCGGTGACAGCCTGCTCCAGCGCCCGGCTGCCCTCGGCGAGGGCACCCGAGCGATCGGCCATGAGCGTGGCCAGCGTCCGGGCCAGGCCCTCGTGGGCATCTATGTGGTCGACCATGCCGCGTAGGAAGGTCGCCAAAGCGTCCGCCGCGGGCAGCGTGGCCTGTAGCCGGCGGGCGCGGTCGCACAATGCGGCGACTTCCCCGTGGTAGACCGCCTCGGCCAGTGCCTCCCGGGTGGGGAAGTGGCGGTACAGCGTGCCGGTGCCCACCCCGGCCAGGCGTGCGAAGTCGTCGAAGCGTAGGTCGAAGAAGTCGCCGGCGTCGAAGACCTCTCGTGCCGTGGCGATCAGGAGATCGCGGTTGCGTCGGGCGTCGGCCCGCAGCGGTTTGTCGGCGGTCATGTGCTACCTCGCGTTGACAAGTGGAGATGACCTCCATATCTTCCAAATGGAGATGATCTCCAGTTCGATCTTACCCCACGAGGTGCAGCGTGAAGATCCTGATGTTCGGCCGAGGCGTGATCGCCACCGTCTACGGCTGGGCCCTGCAGCAGGCGGGACATGACGTCGAGTTCTACGTCCGGCCGGGCCGCGCGGCGACGTACGGAGACGCAGTGGACCTCGACTTGATCGATATGCGGCGCCGGGTGTGGGGGCAGCGCGTCGTCGACAGGTGGCCGGTGCGCTACCGCGAGGCGCTGGAGCCGGACCACGACTTCGACCTGATCGTGCTCAGCGTGCCGCACCACCGCTTGGCGGAGGCGACGGCCTTCCTGTCCCCGCGTGTCGGCCAGGCCACGGTGCTGGTCTTCGGCAACATCTGGACCGAGCCGCCGGCCGCGATCGGCGCACTGCCCGTCGACCAGATCGCCTGGGGCTTTCCCCAGGCCGGTGGCGGTTTCGGCGCGGACGGCGTGCTCCGTGCGATGCTGCTGCCGTCCGTCGTCTTCGGCACCCTCGGCCAGCCCCCGACCGAACGTGAGCGGGCCGTGCGCCAGGCGTTTCGCGAGGCCGGGCTCCGGCTCAAGGAGCGGCCTGACTTCCGCGGCTGGCTGTGGGTCCATTTCGTGTCGGATGCCGGCCTGTTCTCGCAGGCCCTGCGGCTGGGTTCCCTGTCCAAGCTGGCCGGGGCGACGGGCGACCTGCGTGAGGGGCTGCTGGCCGGCCGCGAGCTTCTGCCGCTCCTCGAGGCACGCGGCGTTGACTTGCGACGTCACCGGGGCGGTGTGCTGCTGTTCCGTGCGCCCACCTGGCTGACGGCCCCCGTGCTCGCCTGGCTGACTGCTCATGTCACGCCCGTGCGCGTGAGTTTTGCGGCGCACTCCGACCCCGACGCCGAGGAGCCGCGTGCGGTCTGCCGGGACGTCCTGGCCGAAGCGCGACGGTTGGGCATCTCGGTACCGCGGCTGGAAGCGGCGGAACCGAACTTCGCCCGTGAGGGCACGAGTCGAGTCTGAATTCACGGATGTCGTCGGTCCCGGTGGTCCATTGCGGCTTCTTGGTCCGCCGCATCCCAGAGCCGAACCCGGTCGCACCGGTCGGCCAACTGCCGTTCAGGCACGGCTTTTCGCTGTGAGTTCTTCCAGGAGCACACGGTGAAGGTGATCAAGCAGTCGACGCCGCCGGAGGAGCGGTGGGCGGCCATGGGGGCCGTCCAGGGCTACATGACCGACCTCCTAGTAGATGTCGAACTCATGTTCTATTCTTGGCGGTCCATGCCTGGGAGGGTCTTCGGTCACTTGTGGCCGGGACCTCCGCACCTGGAGGGGGCTCCGAGGCCCGCAGGAGCCTGACGTGGGGGGTGCCTGCGATGAGACGCTGCAACGAGGAGGTCGCCGGGCTGCTGCAGGAGTACGCCGACCTGATCGCGATCACCGGTGGCGACGCGTTCAAGGTGCGGGTCTACGAGAAGGCGGCCCGGTCGGTCGGCGGGTACGGCCGGGAGATCGACGGCATGGACGCGGCGGCCCTGCGGGCGATCCCGAACGTCGGCGCGTCGATCGCCGCGAAGATCGACGAATACCTGCGGACCGGGTCGATCCACCAGCTGGAGGAGCTGCGGACGAAGATCCCCGCCGGGGTGCGCCTGCTGACCACGATTCCCACGCTCGGGCCGAAGAAGGCCATGCTCCTGTACCACGAGCGGGGCGTCGACTCGATCGAGAAGCTGGAGGACGCCATCCACGCCGGGGTCCTGGAGGGGCTGCACGGATTCGGGGCGAAGACCGAGGAGAACCTGCTCCACGGCATCGAGGTGATGCGCAAGACCGGTAGCCGGGTGCACATCGGGATCGCGATGGCGGCCGCCGAGGAGATCGTGCCCGCGCTGTCGGCCGTGCCGGGCTGCGAGCGGTGCGCGTACGCCGGGTCGCTGCGGAGGATGAAGGACACGATCGGCGACGTCGACGTCCTGGCCACGGCCGACGACTCGGCCGCCCTGATGGCGGCCTTCACCACGCTGCCGTACGTCACCGAGGTGATCGCGCACGGCGAGACGAAGAGCTCGGTCCGCACGGACGCGGGGCTCCAGGTCGACCTGCGGGTGGTGCCCCGGGACTCCTGGGGGGCCGCGCTGCAGTACTTCACCGGCTCGAAGGCGCACAACATCCGCACCCGGGAGATCGCCGTGCACCGGAAGCTGAAGCTGTCGGAGTACGGCGTGTTCGACGTGGCGACCGGTGAGAAGATCACTTCGGCGGACGAGGCGGAGGTGTACGGCATGCTCGGCCTGCCGTGGATCGAGCCGACGCTGCGCGAGGACACCGGGGAGATCGAGGCCGCGCTGGGCGAGGGGCTGCCCAGGGTCGTGACCTCGACCGACATCCGCGGCGACCTGCACACCCACACCGACCTGACCGACGGGCTCGCGCCGCTGGAGGAGATGGTCGAGGCGGCCGCGGCGCGCGGCTACGACTACTACGCGGTGACCGACCACGCGCCCAACCTCTACATGCAGCGCATGACCGACGAGAAGGCACTGGACCAGCGCGAGCGGCTCCGCCGCCTCGGCGCCGCCCGCCCCGGCATGACGCTGCTGCACGGGTGCGAGCTCAACATCGACCCGGAGGGCGAGGTCGACTGGCCGCCGGAGTTCCTGGCCGGGTTCGACCTGTGCGTCGCCTCGGTGCACTCGCACTTCACCCAGTCGCCGGAGGAGATGACCCGGCGGCTGATCCGGGCCTGCGAGAACCCGTACGTGAAGATCATCGGCCATCCGACGGCGCGGGTCATCGGCAGGCGGGAGCCAGTGGAGGCCGACTGGCCGAGGGTGTTCGACGCCTGCGTCCGCACCGGGACGGCGCTGGAGATCGACTCCTTCCCCGACCGGCTCGACCTGCCCTCGGGCCTCGTCCGGCGGGCCGCCGACCGGGGCGTCCTGTTCTCGATCGACAGCGACGCGCACGCCGTGCCGCACCTCGGCGTCATGCGGTACGGCGTCGGCACCGCGCAGCGCGGCTGGCTCACCCCCGACCGGGTAATCAACACGTGGCCACTGGATCGGCTGCGGGAGTTCCTCCGCCCGGGATGAAGGGGGTTACATGCTGACGATCGGCCGGCGGCCGCTGCCCGTGGTGGGCCGCGCCCGGATGTACGTGTGCGGGATCACGCCCTACGACACGACCCATCTCGGTCACGCCAGGACGTTCGTGTGGGCCGACGTGGCGGTGCGGGTGCTGCGGCACGCCGGTGTGCCCGTCGAGGTGTGCCGCAACGTCACCGACGTGGACGACGTGCTGACCTCGGCGGCGCGCCGGGCCGGCAGCCCGTACGACAGCTTCGCCGCCGTGCAGCAGTTCTACTTCGACCGGGACATGGCCGCGCTGCGCGTGCACCCGGTGACGTACGAGCCGCGGGCCCACACCTACGTGCCGCAGGTCGTCGCGCTCGCCCGCGCCCTGCTGGAGCTGGGCCACGCGTACGAGCGGGACGGCGCGGTGTACTTCCGGGGCTCGGGCGTGCGCGAGCGGGCCGGGATCGGCGCCGAGGAGGCGGCCCGCCTGATGGCGGAGTTCGGCGACCATCAGGATGACCTCCGCAAGGACGACCCGGCCGACGTCGCGGTCTGGCGGCCGTCGGCGAAGGGAGAGCCGGGCTGGCCGAGCGAGTGGGGCGAGGGGCGGCCGGGCTGGCACGCCGAGTGCGCCGCCATGGCGATGACGACGTACGGGCCGGCCCTCGACCTGCACGCGGGCGGCGCCGACCTGCGCTTCCCGCATCACGCCTACGAGGCCGCGATGGCCGAGGCGGTGACCGGGGTGCGGCCGTTCGCCCGCGCCTGGCTGCACGTGGGGGTGGTCCGCGTGGACGGCGCCAAGATGGCCAAGTCGGCGGGCAACCTCGTCTTCACCACCGACCTGCTGCGGCACCACCCGGTCGGCGCCGTGCGCCTGCTGCTGCTCGGCCACCCGTGGGCGGCCGACTGGGACTACCGCCCGGACGGCCTGGAGGAGGCCGCGGCCCGGCTGGAGCGGCTGCACCGTGCCGCCTACCGAACTGCTGCCTACCGAACTGGGGCCGACCGGCCCGCCGCCTCGGCGGGGGAGCGGGCGGCGGTGCGCGCGCTGCTGGACGACCTGGACGTCGCGACCGCCCTGGCCATCGCCGAGGAGGAGGGCGGGCAGGCCGCCCGCACGGTCATCGCGGTGCTCGCCCTCGGCTGATCACGCGGCGGCGGCCCGGGAGTCGTACTCGTCGAGCACGGCCACCACGTCCCGCCCGGCGGCGGCCAGGATCGAGGCGGCGATCGACGCCCGGTAGCCCGTCGCGCAGTGCGTCCACACCTCGCCGCCGGGCACCTCGTCCAGCCGCGCGGGCAGTTCGTGCAGCGGGATGTGGACCGCGCCGGGGACGTGCGACTCGCGCCACTCCACCTCGCGGCGCACGTCGAGGACCACGATCGGGCGGTGGCGGCGCACGGCGGCCAGGTCGGCGAACGTCGCCGTCGGCATGGACGCGGGCTTGTCGTCGCCGGTCCACTCGGCAGGCCCTCCGGTGGCGGCCGCTGCCGGGCGGTCGATGCCGATCCGCGCCAGTTCGCGCTGGGCCCGCGCGATGTCCCCGGGCGTCTCGCCGAGCAGGGTCACAGGCGTTCCCCAGGGCATGAGCCAGCCCAGATAGACGGCGAGGTTACCGTCCAGCCCGAAGTTGAGCGTCCCCTCCAGATGGCCCGCCGCGAACGCCGTGCGCGACCGCAGGTCCACCACCCACTCGCCGGCCCGGAGGCGGCGGCGCAGTTCGGCGGCGTCGGCGCGGCGCGGCGCGGACAGGTCGGGCGCGTCCGGCCCGGCCTGGTTGAGCGGGGCCATGTGCGCGTAGTACGCCGGGTAGACGTCCAGCCCGGCCAGCAGCGACTCCACGTACTCGTCCTCGCTGCGGGTGAGGACCGGGTTGACCCGCCGCTCCCTGCCGATCGTCGACTCGGTGACCTCCGACTGGGTGGCCGAGCAGAAGCTGCCGAACCCGTGGGTGGGGAGCACGTCCGTCTCGGCCGGAAGTTCGCGGGCCAGCCGGTGCGCCGACGCGTACTGGGCGCGCACCAGCGTGCCGGTGTGCTCGGGGCCGAGCAGGTCGGGGCGCCCGGTCGTTCCGAGCAGCAGCGAGCCTCCGGTGAAGACGGCGGGCGGCCGGTCCGGGGACTCCAGCACGTACGACAGGTGGGTGAAGGTGTGGCCGGGGGTGGCGACGGCGCGCAGGCGCGTCCGCGGGCCGACCTCGACCACGTCCCCGTCCTCGACCGGGCTCCGGTCGAACGCCACGGGGTCGGCCGCGTTGACGTGGTAGTCCGCGCCGGTGGCCGAGGCCAGGGCGGGCCCGCCGGTCACGTAGTCGTTGTGCACGTGGGTCTCGAAGACGTGGCGGATCTCGACACCGCGCCGCTCGGCCAGGCGGAGCACCCGGTCGATGTCCCGCTGCGGGTCCACCACGAAGGCGACCTCCCCGTCGGCGACGAGGTAGCTGCGGTCGCCCAGGGAGGGGGTCTCGACTGGGATGATTTCGATCATTCAGGTCCCTCCTCGGCTCCTGAGGCACCCGTACCCTGGGAGAAGGACTTCACCTCCTCCCGGGTCGGCGGGACCGCGCCGGCGCGGGTGCAGACGATCGCGGCTGCGGCGCAGCCCTGCCGCAGCGCCTCCGCCACGCGATCGGCGCTCAGACGGGCGCCGTCGAGCGCGTCGAGGTAGGCGGCGGTGAAGGTGTCGCCCGCGCCGACCGTGTCCACCACCTCGACCACCGGGGCCGGGCAGGTGATCACCTCGTCGTCCAGCACCGCCGTCGCGCCGTCGCCGCCCCGGGTGACCACCACGAGACCCGGGCCCAGGCCCGCCCACCGCCGCGCCACGTCGAGGAACGGTTCGCCCGGGTAGAGCCAGTCGAGGTCCTCGGCGCTCACCTTGACCAGGCGCGCGAGCCGTACGCACTCCTCGACGTGGGCCAGGGCACGTGCCCGGTCGCCGATGAGGGACGGCCGGATGTTCGGGTCGTAGGACACCGTGATCCCCGCCTCGGCGGCGGCCCGCATCACGTCCCGCACGTGCGCGGCGCCCGGCTCGGCGAGCACGGCCAGGGAGCCGGTGTGCAGGCAGGTCACCCCGTCGAGCGCGACCGGAGCAGAGAAGGTCCAGTCGAAGCGGAAGTCGTAGGAGGCCGAGCCGTCCGCGCCGACCCGGGCGAAGGCCAGGCCGGTCGCCGCGGCCGGGGCGAGGTCGCCGGTCCCGATCCCGTGGCGGTTCAGGTGGTCGCGCAGCAGGCCGCCGAAGAAGTCGTCCCCGGTCTCCCCGGCGAACCGCACGGGCCGGCCGAGCGCGGCCAGCGCCACCGCGACGTTGAGCGGGCTGCCGCCGGGCACGGCGGTGAAGGCCCACGATCCCGGCGTGCCGATCAGGTCGACCAGGCTCTCGCCGACCACGAGGAACGTCATGCGGCATCCTCCCCCGCGTCCTCTGCCAGCACCCGCTGGGCGACGGCGAACGCGGCGTTGGCGGCGGGCACCCCGCAGTAGATCGCGGTCTGCAGCAGCACCTCCTTGATCTCGCCGGTCGTGAGCCCGTTGCGCCGCGCGGCCCGCACGTGCATGGCCAGCTCCTCCAGGTGCCCGCGGGCCACCAGGGCGGTGAGCGTGATGCAGCTGCGGGTCCGGCGGTCCAGCCCCGGCCGGGTCCAGATCTCCCCCCAGGCATACCGGGTGATCAGATCCTGGAAGTCCGCGGTGAACTCGGTGGTCCGCGCCTGCGCCCGGTCCACGTGCGCGTCGCCCAGCACTTCGCGGCGCACCCGCATGCCGTCCTCGTAGCTCATGCCGTCCTCCAGCGGGTGGTCAGATGCCGCGTGATCGCCTCGTTCGCGACGTCCGGGCGTTCGGCGGTGGCCAGGTGGGCCGCCCCCGGCACGACCAGCAGCTCGGCGTCCGGGATGCCCCGGACCAGGAGCTCGGCGTCCGACGGCGGGGTCGCCGGGTCCTCGGCTCCGGCGATCACCAGCGCGGGCGCGCGGACCTCGCCGAGCCGATCGCGGACGTCGAAGACCGCCAGGGCCTCGCAGCACGCGGCGTACCCCTCGGGGTCGGCGTGACGGAGCATGTCCAGGTAGCGCTCGGCGTCGGGGAAGCCCGCCGTGAACCACCGTCTCCTCGTCGCCTCGGTCAGGGGTTTCGTGCCCTCCGCGCGGACCAGCGCGGCGCGTTCGTGCCAGCTCTCCGCCGTGCCGAACCGGGCGGAGGTGCAGCACAGGACCAGGCTCGCGACGCGGTCCGGCGCGCGCAGCGCCAGCGCGGTCCCGACGGCCCCGCCCAGCGACACCCCGCCGTACGCGACCGCGTCCAGGCCGTGCCGGTCGAGCAGCGCCAGCACCCCGGCGGCGAGGTCGTCCACCGTCAGACCACGCGTGAAGCCGGACGCGGACGGCGACCCGCCGTGGCCGGGCAGGTCGTAGCGCAGCACCCGCCAGGTGCGCGTGAGCGCGGGAAGCTGCGGCTCCCACAGGTCGAGCGTCGTGCCCAGCGACGGCCCGAGCACGACGACCGGGGCGTCGGGCGGCCCGTCGAATCGGTGGTGCAGGATCATGGTGCCTTTCCCTCGTGGTGCTGCAGAGCTCGGTCGGCCAGAGCGGGTGCGGATCCGACGCCGGGGTCCTCCCCGTGCTCGGCCAGCACGGTGAGCAGGTGATCGAGATTGTGCCGCATGCGCTCGGGGAACACCTCCAGCCCTTCGGCAAGCTCGGCGGCCGTCCCGGCCGCGCCGCCGGCCAGGCGCAGGCACTCGCGCAGCGGCTGCCACTCGGCGTGCCAGCTCCCCGCGGGCCGCTCGTGCTCGGCGACGCGCGAGGCGAGCAGGATCTGCGCGAGCGCGGGCGCCTGAAGCGCCGCCGACCTGATCATCGTGGCGAGCACCGGGTTGCGCTTGTGCGCCATCGCCGACGACCCGCCCCGGCCCGGCGCGGCGGGTTCGGCGACCTCGCCCACCTCGCTCTGCGCCAGCAGGATCACGTCGGTGGCGAGCTTGCCCAGCGCGCCCGTCACGGCGGCGAGCGCGCAGGCCAGGTCGGTCACGGGCGTGCGCAGCGTGTGCCAGGGCAGCACCGGCTCGGCCAGCCCGGTCTCGGCCGCGAACAGGGGCAGCAGGTCGAGGGCCCGCTCGCCGTACCCAGCCATGGTGCCGGCCGCGCCGCCGAGCTGGACCGGCAGCAGCACCGCAGCCAGGCGGTCGCGTGCGTCCCGGCAGCCGACCAGCCACCCGGCGGCCTTCAGCCCGAACGTGGTGGGCACCGCCTGCTGCCCGAGCGTACGGCCCGCCATCGGGGTGTCCCGGTGCTCGGCGGCCAGCCGGGCCAGCGCGGCGAGCACCCGGTCGAGGTCGCGCAGGATCGTCTCGCGGGCCCGCGCGGCCACCAGCATCGCCGCCGTGTCGAGGATGTCCTGACTGGTGGCGCCGTGGTGCACCCAGGACCCCGCCTCGCCTGCGGCGGCCCGCAGGTCCCTGACCAGCGGCACGACGGGGTTGCCCGCGTCCCTGGCGCGGCGGGCGAGGTCGGCGGCGTCGTGGCGGCCGGCACGGGCCGCCTCGGTGATCGCGGCGACGGCCCGCTCAGGGACGACGCCGAGGCGGGCCTGCGCCCTCGCGAGGCAGACCTCCGCCTCCAGCATCGCCCGCAGCCAGGCGTCGTCGGCCGTGATCGCCGCCACCTCCGTGCCCGCCCACACCGGGGAGAGCAGCCCCACGTCAGAATTCAAGGAAGACCGTCTCCTGCTCGCCCTGCAGCCGTACGTCGAACCGGTAGACGTCCTGCCCCTCGGCGTGGGCAAGCAACGTCGCGCGGCGGGCCGGGTCGAGGGAGCCGAGCAGGGGATCAGGCGTGTCGGCGAGGTAGACGCGGGTCCGCACCGGCTTGAGCAGGCCCCGCGCGAAGACCAGCAGCGCGGCGTACGGCCGGGCGGGCGGCGCGAGGCGGAACCGGTAGGAGCCGTCGGGCCCGGTGCCGCATCGCCCGAAGCCGGAGACCCCGGTCCCGCCGCGGCCCAGGGCGCCCCGATCGCCGGGTTCCCCGGTCCACAGCTCCAGCAGGGCGTCGGGCACCGGCTCTCCGGCCCCGTCCAGCACCCGGCCCGTGATCGTCACGGCCCCCGGACGGCCCTCGGGGACGAGCTCCCAGTCGGCCGCGTACGGCAGGGCGAACCCGAAGAACGGGCCGACGGTCTGCGAAGGGGTGGTCACGCGTCCTCCATCGGGGTACGGTCCAGCACCACGTCCCACCGGTAGCCGAGCGCCCACTCCGGCTCGGTGATCTCCAGGTCGAACGCGGAGACGAGCCGCTCGCGGGCGGCCGGGTCGGGGATGGATTGGAAGATCGGGTCGAAGGCGAACAGCGGGTCGCCCGGGAAGTACATCTGCGTCACCAGGCGCTGGGTGAACGCCGTGCCGAAGACCGAGAAGTGGATGTGCGCGGGCCGCCAGGCGTTCGGGTGGTTGCGCCAGGGATAGGCCCCCGGCTTGATCGTGACGAACCGGTAGCGGCCCTCGGCGTCGGTCAGGCACCGGCCCGCGCCGGTGAAGTTGGGGTCGAGCGGCGCCGGGTGCTGGTCGCGCTGGTGGGCGTACCGGCCGGCGGAGTTCGCCTGCCAGATCTCCACCAGCGCGCCCGGCACCGGCCGGTCCGACGCGTCGAGGATCCGCCCGGTGACGATGATGCGCTCGCCGAGCGGCTCGCCCGCGTGGCCCGCGGTCAGGTCGGCGTCGAGCGGGTCCACCTCGTCGCGGCCGAAGACCGGGCCGGTCAGCTCGGCCGCCTCCGGATCCTCCTTCATCTCCAACGGCGGCCGGGACGGCGCCCGCAGGACCGTGCTGGCGTAGTCCGGGTACAGGTAGGGCGGGTGCGTCACGATGTCTCCTCTTGGTAGGGCAGGCCCACGTAGTTCTCCGCCAGCGTCGTCCCGGCCGCCTCCGAGGACGTCACGTAGTCGAGGTAGGAGGTCTGCAGCCGCCGGGCGTAGGCGTCGTCGGACTCGAACGTGTGCAGCAGCGTCGTCATCCACCACGAGAAGTGCTGTGCCCGCCACACCCGGGGCAGGCAGGCCCGCGAGTAGCCGTCCAGCGCCTCCGTCGAGCCGTCGGCGAAGAAGCGCGCCAGCGCCTCGGTCAGCACGCGCACGTCGGCCACCGCCAGGTTGAGCCCCTTCGCGCCGGTCGGCGGCACGATGTGGGCCGCGTCCCCGGCCAGGAACAGCCTGCCGTACTGCATGGGCTCGGCCACGAAACCGCGCATCGGCGTGATCCCTCTCTCGACGATGTCGCCGGTCGCGAGGGTGAAGCCGGGCACGGTCTCCAGCCGGGCCCGCAGCTCGGCCCAGATCCGCTCGTCGGGCCACGCGTCGAGGTCCTCGTCGGGCGCGACCTGGAGGTAGAAGCGGCTGATCTCCGGGGAGCGCATGCTGTGCAGCGCGAAGCCGCGCTCGGTCCGCGCGTAGATCAGCTCTTCCGACGACGGCTTCACTTTCGCGAGGATGCCGAGCCAGGCGAAGGGGTAGTCGCGGCGATACTCGGTCAGCACGCCCTCGGGAATGGACGGCCGGGACACGCCGTGGAAGCCGTCGCACCCCGCGATCACGTCGCAGTCCAGCCGCCCCTCCGTGCCGTCCGCCTCGGTGAAGGTGAGGTACGGCCGGTCGGTCGCCGTGTCGTGCACCGCCACGTCGTCCACCTCGAAGCGGACGTCGCCTCCGGCCGCCAGCCGTGCGGCGATCAGGTCCTTTACGACCTCCTGCTGGCCGTACACGGTTATGGAGCGGCCGGGCACCAGCCGCTCGAAGGCGATGCGGTGGCCCGCTCCGCCGTACCGCAGCTCGATGCCGTGGTGGGGCAGGCCCTCCCGCCGCATTCGCTCGCCCACGCCCGCCTCGACGAGCGTGTCCACCGTGCCCTGTTCGAGCACTCCCGCCCGCACCCGCCGCTCGACGTACTCCCTGCTGCGGCGTTCGAGCACCACGGACTCGATCCCGCGCAGATGGAGCAGATGGGAGAGCAGCAGGCCGGCCGGTCCGGCCCCGATGATCCCGACCTGAGTTCGCATGGGTCAAGCATCGGGAGCATCCGCCGTCGCGCGTAGGCTTTGCTTCTACTGAGTGGAAGCAGGGGGGCATATGGCCGGCGGCGCACGCGACCTGGGGCGTTCCGTGGCGTCCCGGGTGCTGGCCATCCTCGGCGCCTTCGACGCCCACCACCCGCGGCTCACGCTCACGGAGATCGCCGGACGGACCGGCATGGCGCTGAGCACCGTCCACCGGCTCGTCGCGGAGCTGGAGGAGTGGCGCGCCCTGCGCCGCGGCGCCGACGGGCGCTACCAGATCGGCCGCCGCCTGTGGGAGCTGGGACAGCTCGCCCCCGACCCGCTGCAGGAGGTGGCGCACCCCTGGCTTCAGGAGCTGTTCGGCGGCACCGGGGAGAACGTCCACCTGGCGGTGCGCGACGGGGTCGAGGTGCTCTACGTCGACAAGGTGTACGGCAAGCGGGCCGTGCCGATCGTGTCGCGGACCGGCTCGCGCCTGCCCATGCACCCGACCGGCGTCGGCAAGGCGCTGCTGGCCTTCGAGCCGGGCTGGTTCGTCAGCTCCTATCTGTCCCGGCCGCTGGAGCGGCCGACCCCGCACACCATCACCGAGCCGGGCCGGCTGGCCCGCGAGCTGTCCCAGGTGCGCGCCCAGGGATACGCCACGACGCACGAGGAGATGACGCTCGGCTCCTGCTCGGCGGCCGCGCCGGTGCTGGTCGGGGACCGGCCCGTCGCGGCCGTCGGCATCGTGGTCTCCTCCAGGCGGGTGCGCGAGCTGCCTCGCCTGGTCGATCCGCTGCTGGCCGTCGCGGCCCGCATCGCCGGCGACTACCGGGCCGCCGTCACCCGGGCGTGACGGGTCGCCGGCTCGGCGGTGTCGGCCGGCTCCGCTGAGTCGTCGCCCGGATCCTCCCCTGTGGGACTTTCGTCCCTGCTGAACGGCCCGTGGGCGGCCGTACTGTAAGTGAGAAGGGGCGAACGGGCGAGGGGGACGCCGTGGACGCCGTCGTGATCGACTCTCTCGAACCCCTGGTCGGCGAGCTGCGGTCCCGGGGTTACGCCGTCGTGGGACCGGTGGTGCGCGAGCGCGTCATCCGCTTCGAGGAGATCGCGTCGGCCGACCGGCTCGCCAGGGGCTGGACCGACGTCCAGGAGCCGGGACGCTACCGCCTGGCCGAAGGCGCCGGCGACATGATCTTCTCGTTCGCGGCGAGCCCCGACTCCGCCAAGCGCTACACCCAGCCGCCCCGGCAGACGCTGTTCCGCATGCGCGGCGAACAGATCGAGGAGGCGGAGGAGGACGCCCCGCGGGTCGCCCTGCTCGGCGTGCGGGCCTGCGACCTGGCCGCGATCGCCGTGCAGGACCGGGTCTTCCTCGGCGGCAGGCATCCCGATCCGGCCTACCTGCGCCGGCGGCGGGCCCTGCTGCTGGTCGCGGTCAACTGCGCCGTGCCGGGCGGGACCTGCTTCTGCGTCTCCATGCGCACAGGCCCCCGGGCCACCACCGGGTTCGACCTCGCGCTCACCGAGCTGGCCGCGCCGCACCGGTTCACGGTGGAGACCGGCAGCGAGCGGGGCGAGCAGATCGTCGCGGCGCTGCCGCACCGGCCCGCCTCTGCCGAAGACCTGGCGGCCTCCGCCGAGGTGTCCCGCGAGGCCGCCGAGCACATGGGCCGCCAGGTGGAGACCGAGGGCATCCAGGAACGGCTGTCGGCGCACGACTCGCCGCGCTGGGCGCAGGTCGGCGCGCGCTGCCTCACCTGCACCAACTGCACGATGGTCTGCCCCACCTGCTTCTGCACCACGGTCGAGGACGCCACGTCGTTCACCGACGGCACGGCCGAGCGCATCGAGCGCTGGGACTCCTGCTTCACACTGGACTTCTCCGAGGTCAACGGGACGCCCGTGCGCGGCTCGAACGCCGGCCGCTACCGCCAGTGGCTCACCCACAAGTTCTCGACCTGGATCGACCAGTTCGGCATGTCGGGCTGCGTCGGCTGCGGGCGCTGCATCACCTGGTGTCCCGTGGGCATCGACGTCACCGAGGAGCTGGCGAACCTGCCATGATCGGCGGCCCGCACCCGATGACGCCGGCGCCCTACCGCGTGCGGTCCCGCCGTCCCGACCGGGTCGACACCGTGACCCTCACGGTGGAGCCGTTGCGCGGAGACTGCCCGCCGTTCCACCCGGGCCAGTTCACCATGCTGTACGCCCCCGGCGTGGGGGAGATCGCGGTCTCGATCAGCGGGAGGGCCCGCTCCGGCGGCTACACGCAGACGATCAGGGCCGTGGGCGCCGTCAGCGCCGCCCTGTGCGGCAAGCGGCCCGGCGACGTCGTCGGCGTGCGGGGGCCGTACGGCCAGGGCTGGGGCCTGCGCGCCGCGGCGGGTCTCGACGTGGTGGTGGCCGCGGGCGGGCTGGGCCTCGCCCCGCTCCGGCCGGTCGTGCGGGCGCTGCTCCGGCACCGGATCAGGTACGGCCGGATCAGCGTGATCGCCGGCAGCCGGGTTCCCGGCCTGCTCCTCTATCCGAGGGACCTGGACCGCTGGACCCGGCAGGGCGCCGACGTCAAAGTGATCGTGGACCACCCCGACCACACCTGGCGGGGACCGGTCGGACTGGTCACCCGGCTGATCGACCGGATCGTCTTCGAGCCGCGCCGCACGTACGCCTTCGTGTGCGGGCCCGAGGCGATGATGCGGGAGACGGCGGCGGAGCTGGTGCGGCGCGGCGTCGCCCCCGGCCGGGTGGAGCTGTCGCTGGAGCGGAACATGAAGTGCGCGGTGGCCCGCTGCGGCCACTGCCAGTTCGGCCCGCTGTTCGTCTGCGAGGACGGACCGGTGCTGCGGTGGGACCGCGCGGCGCCGATGCTCGCCGTCCCGGAGCTGTGAGGGGGTCGCGGTGGTGGACAGGGCGCCACGGCTGGCCGTGTGGAAGTTCGCCTCGTGCGACGGGTGCCAGCTCACCTTCCTCGACTGCGAGGACGAGCTGCTCGCCGTGGCGGCCCGGGTGGAGATCGCCTACTTCCTGGAGGCGTCCAGCGCCCCCGGGCCCGGCCCGTACGACCTGTCGCTCGTGGAGGGGTCGATCACCACGCCCGAGGACCTGGAGCGGATCAGGCACGTGCGGCACGTGTCGAAGCGCCTGGTCACCATAGGCGCGTGCGCCACCGCCGGGGGCATCCAGGCGCTGCGCGACTTCGCCGACGTCAAGGAGTTCGCCTCGGTCGTCTACGCCCGGCCCGACTACATCGCCACCCTCGACCGCTCGACCCCGATCGCCGCCCACGTGCCGGTCGACTTCGAGCTGCGCGGCTGCCCGCCGGACCGGCGCCAGCTGCTCGAAGTGATCTCGGCGTTCCTCGCCGGGCGGCGGCCGGTCGTGCCCGCGCACAGCGTGTGCGTGGAGTGCAAGGCCAGGGGCAACGCCTGCGTGACGGTCGCGCACGGCACGCCGTGCCTGGGGCCGGTCACCCAGGCCGGCTGCGGGGCGCTGTGCCCGGCCTTCAACCGGGGGTGCTACGGCTGCTTCGGGCCGATGGAGAGCCCCAATCACGCCTCGCTGAACCACTGGATGCGCGGCCTCGGGATGAGCACCCCCGAGCTGGTGCGGATTTACCGGACCTACCACGCCACCGCCGAGCCGTTCCGGAGGGCGGCGGAGGAGGCGCAGGAGTCCGGGGAGGGGGAGGAGTGACGCACAAGACGGTGCGGATCGGGGCCCTGACCCGGGTCGAGGGCGAGGGCGCGCTGGTGGTGCACGCCCGCGACGGCCGGATCACCGGCCTGGAGCTGCGGATCTACGAGCCGCCCCGGTTCTTCGAGGCGATGCTGCGGGGCCGGGGCCACACCGAGCCGCCCGACATCACCGCGCGCATCTGCGGCATCTGTCCCGTCGCGTACCAGATGAGCGCCTGCCAGGCGATCGAGGCGGCCTGCGGGGCCGAGGTCACCGGGCCGCTGCGCGACCTGCGGCTGCTGCTGTACTACGGCGAGTGGATCGAGTCGCACGCGCTGCACGTCTACCTGCTGCACGCGCCCGACTTCCTCGGCTACGACAGCGGCGTCGCGATGGCCGCCGACGGCCGCGACCTGGTGGAGCGCGGGCTCGAACTGAAGAAGGCGGGCAACGAGCTGATCACCGTGATCGGCGGGCGGCCCATCCATCCGGTCAACGTCAAGGTGGGCGGCTTCTACCGGGCGCCGGCCCGGCGCGAGCTCGCCCCCGCCGCCGAGCGGCTGCGCCGCGCCCGCGACCACGCCCTCGCCACCGTCGCCTGGGTCGCGGGGTTCGACTTCCCCGACGTCGAGCACGACTACCGGTTCCTCGCGCTGCGCCACCCCGGCGAGTACGCCATCCTGTCCGGCACGGTCGTCACCGGCGACGGACACGGCCCGGTCTCCGGCTTCGAGGTGGCACGGTGGCCGGACCACGTGATCGAGGAACAGGTGCCGCACTCCACGGCGCTGCACGCCCGGCTCGACGGCGCGACCGGCTACCTCACCGGCCCCCTGGCCCGCTACGCGCTCAACTCGGCGCGGCTGTCCCCGCTCGCCCGGGAGGCGGCCGCCGCCGCAGGACTCGGTCCCGTCTGCCGCAACCCCTACCGCGCCATCGTCGTGCGGGCCGTGGAGATCCTGCACGCGTGCGACGAGGCGCTGCGCCTTCTCGACGGGTACGCCGAGCCGGAGCGGCCGTGCGTGCCGGTCGAGCCACGGCCGGGCGTCGGCCACGGCGCGTCGGAGGCCCCGCGCGGCACGCTCTACCACCGCTACCGGCTCGACGACGGCGGACTGGTCGCCGAGGCCGACATCGTGCCGCCCACCGCGCAGAACCAGGCGCGCATCGAGGCGGACCTGCGCGACCTGCTGGCCCCGCGCCTCACCCTGCCCGAGGACGAACTGGCCGCTCTGTGCGAGAAGGCGATACGCAACCACGACCCCTGCATCTCCTGCTCGGCCCACTTCCTCGACCTCCGGGTGAACCGTGGGTGAGAGCGTGGTCATCGGCCTCGGGAGCGATCTGCGCGGCGACGACGCGGCGGGCCTGGAGGTGGCCCGGCTGCTGCGGGGCACGCTGCCGCCGTCCGTCGCGGTGGTGGAGAACGCCGGAGACCCGGCGGCGCTGGTGGAGGCGTGGTCGGGCGCGGCGCTCGCGATCGTGGTCGACGCCGTCTCCTCCGGCGCTCCGCCCGGCACCGTGCATCTGCCCGTGCATCGGCCCGTGCATCTGCCCCTGCCCGTGCACCCGTCCGTACGGGCCGGGTCTCACTCTCTCGGACTGGCCGACGCGGTCGAGCTGGGACGCGCCCTCGGCCGCCTGCCGGACGAGCTCGTCGTCGCCGGCATCGAGGGCGGCGACTTCACCCCCGGGGCGCCGATGACCCCGCCGGTCCTGGCCGCGGTCCGCCGTATGGCGGATGACCTGCGGAAACGGCTGTCTCGGGAACGGCCTGGCAGACCTCGAACGTGACCCGCGGCGGCACCCGCAGCGTGGTGCAGACGGCGCAGTGCTCCAGGACCGACAGGAGCGAGGCACGCAGCCCCGCGGGCAGGCCGGGAGCCTCCACCGACAGCTCGATGGAGTCGATCCGACCGGGGCAGACATCCAGGGCGTAGCGCACGGTCACGCTCACCCCGGCGGGCAGCTGGCGCTGGCGCAGGTAGCGTTCGGCGCAGCAGGCGACGCCGGCGGCCACGCTGCCCACGAACAGCTCCGCCGGAGTGGGGCCGGTGTCGCTCCCGCCGACGTCCGCGGGCTGGTCGGCGCGGACCACGTGGCGCCGAATCCGGACGTCGAACCGGTCGGCTCCATGCCAGGCGACCCGGATGACACCGTCACGCGGCTCACTCATGGCGCACCCCCGCGTCCGATTCGGCTCTATCCGAGTATGTCCGCGGCCGGCGGCGGGTGGGCGCATACGGAGCGTAAGAAGCCGGTCGCGACCTGGCAAAGAACAGGAGCCCGGAGTGCCCCGGTTTGCGACACTCCAACTGTGGGGGACATGCGTGGCGCCGACGGGGGAGCGGACCATGATCCCGCAGACGCACCTGGACGGGCTGCTGGCCGAACTGCACACGAGGCTGCAGGCGGTCCTGTCGACGCGTGACCGGGTCCACGCGTTGCTGGAGGCGGTCGTCTCGGTGGGCGGGGACCTCGATCTGGAGACCGTGCTGCGCCGGATCGTCGAGACCGCCGCCACGCTGGTCGACGCCAGATACGGCGCGCTCGGCGTGATCGGGGAGGACAACACCCTCGCCCGCTTCGTCCCGGTGGGGCTGAGCGAGGCGGAGATCGCCGGGATCGAGCACTGGCCGCACGGCCTGGGCCTGCTCGGGCTGCTGATCAAGGAACCCCGGCCGCTGCGGCTGCCCCGCATCTGCGACCACCCCGAGTCGTACGGCTTCCCGCCCGGCCATCCTCCCATGGCGGGCTTCCTCGGCGTGCCCGTCCGGGTCCGTGGCCAGGTGTTCGGCAACCTCTACCTGACGGAGAAGCGCGGGGGAGGCGAGTTCGACGAGGACGACGAGGCGATCGTCGTGGCCTTCGCCAGCGCCGCAGGGGTCGCGATCGAGAACGCCCGCCTGTACGAGGACACCCGCCGCAGGGAGACCTGGCTGCAGGCGTCGGCGGAGATCACGAGGCGCCTGCTGTCCGGCGCCGAGACGCCGCGGGTGCTGACGCTGATCGCCCGCCGTGCCCGGCGGATGGCCGACGCCGACGCGGTGGCGATCCTGCTGCCGGAGGACGGCGGCCGGACGCTGCGGGTCGCGATCGCGGACGGCGTGCCCATCCCGGCCCGGGTGCGCCGGCTGCCGGTGGAGGGCTCGCTGGCCGGGCAGGCGTTCGTCCGCGCGGAGCCCCGCGTGGTCACCGACCTGGGCGACACCGACCTGCGCACAGCGGTCGGGGAGACGGGCGCGGCGTGCGCCGTGCCGCTGGGGGGCCCGGGAGCGGTGCGCGGGGTGCTGTCGCTGGGCAGGCGGCCCGGCCGCGTCCCGTTCAGCCGCGCGGAGGTGTGCATGGTCCACTCCTTCGCCGGGCACGCGGCCGTCGCGCTCGAACTGGACGAGGCACGCAGGGACGCCGAGCGGCTCGGCCTGCTGGAGGACCGCGACCGCATCGCCAAGGACCTGCACGACGTGGTCATCCAGCGGCTGTTCGCGGTCGCGATGACGCTGACGGGCGCCGCGCGGCTCGTGGAGCATCCGGAGGCGGCCGCTCGGCTGCGGACCGCGATCGACGAACTCGACGGCACGATCCGGCAGATCCGCTCCACGATCTTCGCCCTGCGGACCCCGGCCGGCGCCCCCGGGCTGCGCGCCCGGCTCGTCGAGCTGGTCGAGGGCGCCCGGGAGCCCCTCGGCTTCATGCCGGCCCTCTGCATGGACGGGCAGCTCGACACCCGCGTGCCCGCCCCGGTCGGGGAGCATCTGCTGGCCGTGGCGCGGGAGGCGATCTCCAACGTGGTGCGGCACGCCCACGCCACCCGCGCCACCGTCGCCGTGCGCCTGGACAAGGACAGGCTGACCCTGCTCGTGGAGGACGACGGGGTCGGCATCCCGGCGCGGGGACGCCGCAGCGGCCTGCGCAACCTGAGCGACCGCGCCGAGAGCCTGGGCGGGTCGTGCGCCGCCGAGGCCCGCGCCGCCGGGGGAACCCGCCTGTGCTGGAGCGTCCCGCTGCCGGCGACGCCGTGAGGAGGCGCCGTGTGGAGACGCCGTGAGGAGGCATCGCGCCATGACCGAGCCGTTCAGTGATTCCGTCGTCGACCCCGTTGCCGAGCCGGTCGTGGTCGGCACCGACGGGTCCGCCGGGGCGACCCAGGCGGTGAAGTGGGCGGCCGACCACGCCGATCTGCGGGGCCTGCCCCTGCGGGTGGTCCACGCCGTCGAGCGCCTGCCGTACGACGTCCCGCGCTATCCCATCCCCGACAGCTACGACAGGCTGGCACCCTCAGGCAGTCAGATCCTCGACCATGCCGAGCGGGTCGCCCGGGACCGGCGGCCCGGCCTCGACGTGACGACGGAGCTGGCCGAGGGGCGTCCCGGCCGCATCCTGCGCGACCAGGCCGCCCGCGCCGCCGAAGTGGTGATGGGCAGCCACGGCGCGGGCGGCTTCCCCGGCATGCTGCTCGGGTCGGTGGGCAACCAGGTCGCCGGGCACGTGGCCGTGCCGGTCGTCGTCGTACGCCCGGCGCCGCCGGGGGCGGTGGCCGAGATCGTGGTGGGGTTCGACTGCTCGGAGGCGTCCGGGCCCGCCCTGGCGTACGCGTTCGAGGAGGCACGGCGGCGCGGCCACCGGGTGCGGATCGTCTGCGCCTGGGAGCCGCCGGTGCCGTACGGGCCCGCGATCGCCATGGACCTGGACGAGATGCGGCAGGCCGCGGAGGACTACGCGCGCGGCGAGCTGCAGCCGTGGCAGGGCGGGTACGCCGAGGTCAAGACCGAGCTGGACATGGTCCGCGCCCATCCGGTCTCCGCGCTCATCGACGCGTCGTCCCGGGCCGCCCTGCTCGTCGTCGGCTCCCACGGCCGCAACGCCTTCACCGCGGCCGTGCTCGGCTCGGTGAGCCGCGCCGTGCTCGCCCACGCGCACTGTCCGGTCGCCGTGGTGCGAGGGGCCCGGTCGTGAGCGGAGCGGCAGGGTGATGAGTCACCCGAGGAGGCGGGCCGGCCGCACCCCCGGGACCGTCCGCTCCAGCAGGTCGGCCACGTGCCCGGGGCCCTGGCCCTCGGGACCCAGCAGGTCGATCTCGCCGTCGCGCACGAGCACCTCCCAGGAGGTCTCCGAGGGGTAGCGCTCGCGCAGGGCGGCCAGGACGGCCTCGCGCAGCTCGTCGTCCGACCTGGCAAGCAGCGCCATGAGGTCGCGGCGGCTGACTATCCCGACGACCCGCTCGTCGCGCAGCACCGGCACGCTCTTGACCCTCTTGGCGATCATGAGGTCCGTCAGCACCCGCGCGTCCGTGGTCTCCTCGACCGTGCTCACCTGGCGCGACATGACGTCTCCCACGGCGCGGGCCGCCGAGACGCCCGGCGCGAACGCGCCGCACAATAGGTCGATCTCGCTGACCATCCCGACCAGCTCGCCGTGCTCCCCGAGCACGGGGGCGGCTGTGATGTCGTGGTCGTACAGCACCCGGATCGCCCGCCGCACGGAGTCGTCGGGGCGCAACGTGATCGCAGGGCTGCGCATGACCTCACCGGCCAGCATGGTCCACCTCCCGCGTCCGTCGCCGTCGTGGTCACCGCACGGTGATTCCACCGCCGCCATCCCACCGCCGCCATTCCACCGCCGCCCGGGCCGTACGGGCAGGTGCCGGAGGTCCCCGGCGGTCGGGTCTTTGGGCCCGTGCGACGCCTGCGCCCGGGTGGTCGGATAGAGGTGGCCCGATCCAGGGCGCGCCGCCCGCGGGGAGGAACGATGACCGTAGAAGCCATGACCGCCGCCGACGTGATGAGCAGGGTGCTCGTGACCGTGAAGCCGGACGAGTCGCCGCTCATGGCCTGGGAACTCATGCGCCGCGGGTCGATGCATCACCTGCCCGTGGTGGATTCGAATTCCCGCATCATCGGCGTGCTCACGCGAGAGGACATCGCGGCCCACTGGTCGGGCGGACCGGCGGAGCAGTCGAGCAGCCAGGTGCGCCAGTTGTTGTCCGGGCGCAGGTGCCCGCACGTGCCGCCCGACTCCTCGCTCCCCGCCGTGGCGGCCGTCATGCTGGAGTCGGGGGTGGACGTCGTCCCGGTCATCGGGGCCTCCGGCGCCCTGCAGGGTCTCGTCACCGTGACCGACGTGCTCGTGGCGGTCGCGGGCAGGCGGGGGGCCGCGCCCCCGCACGAGGAGGTGTCGGCCGGGATGTTCCGCCTGGAGCCGGTGCTGCCGCCCAAGCCCTCCCGGACGGCCGAGGACCAGCGGCAGGGGCCGTGACCCCCGGTCGTGACTCTTGGGGGACCGCGTGCAGAATAAGGGCATGTTCCGCACGGTGGTGATCTTCAAGTGAGTGCCCGTATCGACCATGCCGTCACGTCGGGCACCTTCAGCCTGGACGGCCAGACCTTCGACGTCGACAACAACGTGTGGGTGCTCGGCGACGACGCCGAGTGCGTGGTGTTCGACGCGCCCCACGACGTCAAGGCGATCACGGACGTGATCGCGGGCCGGCGCGTCCTGGCCATCCTCGCCACCCACGCCCACGACGACCATGTGCGGGTCGCGCCGGACCTGTCGGAGGCCACCGGGGCGCCCGTCCTGCTGCACCCGGCCGACCTGCCGGTCTGGCGGCTCACCCACCCGGATCGCGAGCCCGGCGGCACGCTGTCCGACGGGCAGGTCATCGAGGTCGCCGGAACCCGCCTCGAAGTGCTCCATACTCCCGGGCACGCTCCCGGCGCCTGCTGCTTCCACGCGCCCGACCTGGGCGTCGTCTTCACCGGCGACACCCTGTTCCAGGGCGGTCCCGGTGCGACCGGGCGCTCGTTCTCCGACTTCGGCGTGATCATCGACTCGATCCGCGACCGCCTGCTGGTCCTGCCGCCCGAGACGGTCGTCCACACCGGCCACGGCGACAGCACGACGATCGGCGCGGAGCTGCCGCACCTCGACGAGTGGATCCGCCGGGGCCACTGACACCCGGGCCTCGCGCGGGGGTCTTGACGATCAGACGTCCCGCGGTTGACACTCACGAAACCGACTCAAGCCGCCCCCGACCCGACGGGGGCGGCGTGGGTTTCATGGTGTTAACGCTAACAAGGACGGTGGTCCCGAGCCGCCGGCCGGGAGAGACGATGCACAGCCGCACCACCCCCCCACGACGCCTCCCTCGCCTCCTTCGCCTCGCCCTCGCGGCGGTCGCCGCGCTGTCCCTGGCGGCGGCCCCGCTCACGACCCCGGCGCACGCGGCCGGCGCGGCGGATCCGTCCGGTCTGCTGCTGCGGTACACGTTCGACGAGACGGGCGGCACCGTCGTCCACGACGTCTCAGGCCACGGCAACGACGGCGGCTACGAGCGGACGCCCGCCTTCGGCCAGGGCGTCGAGGGCGGCTCGTTTGCAATGGCCGGAGGGGCGTCCTCGTCCGCCACCGCACCGTACGTGAAGATCCCGAACGGCGTGCTGAAGGGCCGCGACAGCGTCACCGTCGCCACATACGTGAAGTGGAACGCCTCAACGACGGTGAACCAGTGGCTGTACGGCCTCGGCCCGGACAGCACCAAATATCTGTTCACCTCGCCGTACAACGGCGGCAAGATCCTCTACTCGGCGATCACGACGGGCGGCTGGCAGGCCGAGTCGAAGCTGTCCGGGGGCTCGGCCCTGCCGGGCGGCGCCTGGAAGCACGTCGCGGTGACCGTCGACGGCGACAGCAGGACGGCCGTCATGTACCTCGACGGCATCGAGGTGGCGCGCGCGGCCGACGTGCCGGTCAAGCCCTCCGACCTGTACGACGCGACCAAGGACTACACGGGCTACATCGGGAAGTCGCTCTACTCGGCCGACCCCTACTTCGCCGGTGAGGTGGACGACTTCCGGATCTACGACCACGCGCTGTCGGCGACCGAGGTGCTCCAGATCTCCGGCAACACGGCGGCGGTCGGCGCGGCCACGCTGCCCGAGCTCAAGGTCCCGGCGATCGTGGACGGCACGAACGGCAGGATCGTCCTGCCGGTGAAGGAGGGCACCGACCTCACCCGGCTCGCGCCCGCGTTCACCCTGGTGCCGGGGGCGGGCATCAGCCCGGCCTCCGGCACCGTGCGCGACCTGTCCGAGCCGGTCACCTACACCGTCACCGGGTCCGACGGCGCCCGGCGGACGTGGACGGTCGAGGCACGGGTGATGAAGAGCCCCGTGATCCCCGGCCTGTACGCCGACCCGAACATCGCCGTGTTCGGCGACACGTTCTACATGTATCCGACCACCGACGGCTTCGCCGGCTGGAGCGGCACGCAGTTCCACGCGTTCTCGTCCAAGGACCTGGTCCACTGGACCGACCACGGCGTCGTCCTCGACCTCGGGCCCGACGTGACCTGGGCCGACAACAGCGCCTGGGCGCCGACGATCGCCGAGCGGAACGGCACGTACTACTTCTACTTCAGCGGCGGGATGGCCACCGGCAACACCGGCAAGCACCTCGGCGTCGCCGTGTCCGACTCGCCGACCGGGCCGTTCAGGGACGCCCTGGGCAAGCCGCTGGTGGCGGCCGGGACCTACAGCGGCCAGATGATCGACTCGGACGTGTTCGTCGACGACGACGGCCAGGCGTACCTCTACTGGGGCAACGGCAACTCCTACCAGGTGCCGCTGAACGACGACATGGTGTCGTTCGACCCCGCGAAGGTGAAGACGTACAAGCCGAGCGGCTACAACGAGGGCTCGTTCGTCTTCAAGCGCGGCGGGATCTACTACTTCATGTGGTCGGAGAACGACACGCGCGACGAGAACTACCAGGTCGCGTACGCCACCGGAGCCTCGCCGCTCGGCCCGTGGACCAAGCGGGGCGTGATCCTGCAGAAGGACCCGTCCCTCGGGATCAAGGGCACGGGTCACCACTCCGTCGTACGGGTGCCCGGCACCGACGACTGGTACATCGCCTATCACCGCTTCGCCGTCCCCGGCGGCGACGGCACCCACCGGGAGACCACGATCGACCGGATGGAGTTCGACGAGAACGGCCTGATCAAGAAGGTCGTGCCCACGCTGGAGAGTGTCGACCCGGTGTCGGTCGCGAACGCCGGGCCGGACGCCAAGGGCGGCGAGGGGTCCCCGATCCGGCTGGCAGGGTCGGCCGGCGGCGCGGCCAAGTGGAGCTACGAGGCCGACGCGGGCGTCGACTCCGGCGCGACCTGCTCCTTCTCGGATCCCGGGGCCGCCGAAACCGCCGTCACCTGCAGCGACGACGGGACCTACACCGTCACGCTGACCTCCGGCCGCAGCCGCGACACCGCGAAGGTGACCGTCGCCAACGCCGCTCCAGAGGCCGGGGACGTCGTCACACCCGCCGGTCCGGTCGAGGCAGGCACGCGCGTGACCCTCTCGGTCCCGGCCGGCGACCGGGGCGCGAACGACGAGCTCACGTGCGCGGTGGACTGGAAGGACGGAACCACCTCGTCCGGCGCGGTCACCGGCGGGACGTGCACGGCCCGCCACACCTATGCGAAGCCGGGCGTCCACGAGCCCGCCGTCACCGTGGCCGACGACGACGGCGCGACCGCCACGGCGACCGGCCGTCCGGTGGTCGTGTACGACCGGGACGCCGGCTTCGTCACCGGCGGCGGCTGGATCGACTCGCCCTCCGGCGCCTACCGGGCCAACCCCGCGCTGACCGGCATGGCCACCTTCGGGTTCGTGGCCAAGTACGCGAAGAAGCCGGCGGGGAAGGACTACGCCGCTCCGACCGGGAGCACGACCTTCTCATTCCAGGCCGGGCGCCTGAACTTCCAGTCCACGGCGTACGACTGGCTCGTGGTCTCGGGCGGAGAGATCCGCTACCGCGGCATCGGAACGGTCGGCGGCGCCGGGAGGTACGGCTTCGAGGTCGTCGCCCGCGACGGCGACACCCGCGACGGGGACGGCGTGGACCGCTTCGCCGTCCGGATCTGGGACGAGAAGACCGGCGACGTGATCTACCAGAACGGAGCCGGTGACGCGGCTCGCGGCAGCGTCGTCGTCCACGCGAAGTAGTGCGGCTTATCGCGCCACCCGGACGCCGGTGACGGTGAAGCGCTCGACCTCCGCCACGTGGCCGCCGGTGCTGGCGACGAGGGTGAGCGTCCGGCCCGGGGCCGCGCGGAAGGTCACGGTGGCGGACCAGGGGACGTCGTCCCCTCCGGCCGAGACGCAGCAGCGCCCGCCGAGGGGGCGGGCGCTCCCGGTCGCGCGCACGTCCACGCGGATGCTCTCGTCCACTCCGGTGATCCTGCCGCCCACCGTGACGGGTGAGGACACGAGGGCGCCGTACCTGGGAGTGGTGAGGGAGAAGGTGGTGTCGTCGGTGCCCACCACCTCCCACGGCGCGTCCGGCCCGGTGCCGAACCTGACCAGGTGGATGACGGCGGCGATGCCGGGCCGCCCGCCGCCCTCGCCGCGGATGCCGACCGAGACGCGGGCGTCCCCGGCGGTCACCGTACGCTTGACGACCTGGTCGACGCCTGTGAAGCCCAGGAATCCCTGGGTGAAGGAGAGCGCGGTCTGTTCCGCGTCCAGGTGCCAGGGCTGGTGGCCGCCCGAGCGGTAGCTCTCCTGCCAGTCCCGCACCTGTTTCTCGTCGGCGAACGGCCACAGCGGCTGGTAGCGGCCCGCCACGAGGGAACCCGCAGAGGGGGTGGGGGCGGTGGCCGCCGGGCCGCTCTCCACCGGGCTGCTCTGTTGGACGGTTCCTGCGCCGCTCTGTTGGACGGTTCCCGGGCCGGTTCCGCACGCGCCCGCCAGCAGGCCGAGCGCGGCCAGCACGGCGGGCGCCCATCGGGCACGGCCCGCCCGGCCGTTTGTTACGCCGCCAGTCACGATGCGCGCTCCCGCTCCGAGAGGTTCCTTGACTGAGAGCATGCCCGGCCGGATGTCAGGCATTCCCTAGCGGCACTTGCCCCGCAGCCAGGCGCGGTATTCCTTGGGGTAGTTCGTCATGACGCTCCCCGGCGACTGGTTGAGCACGGCCTGCCACTGGGACACGTTGCCCTTCCAGGAGGGAGCGGGCTCGGTCCAGTGGACGCTGTCGGTCCACCGGCCGGCGGATCCCTTCAGCAGGGTGGGGTGGCGCTCGGCCAGCTCGCTCTGGATCGAGGGGTCGTTGGAGTAGACCAGGATCCGCTGCTTTCCCTGGCGTTCCCTGATCGGGTCGGAGATCTCCTTCCATCCCTGCGCCGCGAACCTGGGGTTCGTCAGGACGGGCTTGGTCTCGGGCTTGATCTCCAGGAGTGCGACCAGTCCGAGGGAGCGCGCCCGGTCGAGCCACTGCCGCAGCGAGTAGACCCGCTCGCCCTGGTAGGGCCCCCGGATGATGCGGCGGCCGGCCAGGTTCCCCGCGCCGTACGTCCACCAGATGTCGGTCAGTTTCTGCTGCGTGCCGGTCAGCCCGTGAGTGGTGCTGTTGTGCCACATCACGGCCTTGGTCCCCTCCTTGGTGAGCTGGACGTCGGCCTCGACACCGTCGGCTCCCCAGGACTTCTGGTCGTCGAGCCCCCGCATGGTGTTGGGCTGGCGCATCTGATCCTTGGCCCAGCCGTTCGCACCCTCGGGGTAACCCCCGTGCCCGAACACCAGCGGGCAGCGCGGCAGCGCGCTCGCCCCGGACGCCGTGGCGGGCGCGACGCCCACCGTCGCGCCCGTGGCGATGACGGCCGCCGCCGCGCACAGAGCAGTCGTGATCCTCATCGTCCAACCCCCGAGATCGCCTGTGTCGTCAGCGCGGCATCGTATTGGCATGGTGATCGGGAGATCAAGAAACGGCCGGACGTGCTCGACGGGCCAGAGGCGGGTGTTAGCGATAACAGCGGGTGTGGCGACAGTCGAGTTTTCCGGCGCGAGACCTTGACCAGAGACGATGCGAACGCTAACAATCGGCCCGCGACCCCCTGCTCGCTGAAGGAGATCTTCGTGCTCCAGGCACAGCTGACCATCGACCCCGCCCACCGGGTGGCTCCCGTACGGCGCCGCACGTTCGGCACGTTCGTCGAGCACCTCGGCCGCTGCGTCTACACCGGCATCTACGAGCCGGGCCACCCCACGGCGGACGCGGAGGGGTTCCGCGGCGACGTGCTCGCGCTCACCCGCGAACTCGGCGTGACCACCGTGCGCTACCCCGGCGGCAACTTCGTCTCCGGCTACCGCTGGGAGGACGGCGTCGGCCCGCGCGAGCGGCGCCCCCGGCGGCTCGACCTCGCCTGGCACAGCACCGAGACCAACGAGATCGGGGTCGACGAGTTCGTCCGGTGGACCCGCGTGGCCGGCCTGGAGCCGATGATGGCGGTCAACCTCGGCACCCGCGGCGTGCAGGAGGCCCTGGACCTGCTCGAATACTGCAACATCCCGTCCGGCACCGCGCTGTCGGACCTGCGGGTCGCCAACGGCGCCAAGGAGCCGCACGACATCCGCATGTGGTGCCTGGGCAACGAGATGGACGGCCCCTGGCAGATCGGGCACAAGACCGCCCACGAGTACGGCAGGCTCGCCGCCGAGACCGCCCGGGCCATGCGCATGGTCGACCCCGGTCTCGAGCTGGTGGCCTGCGGCAGCTCCGGCTCCTCCATGCCGACCTTCGGCACCTGGGAGGCGACCGTCCTCGAGGAGACCTACGACCTGGTCGACCACATCTCCTGCCACGCCTACTACGAGGAGAAGGACGGCGACCTCGGTGGTTTCCTGGCCTGCGCCACCGACATGGAGCACTTCATCTCCACGGTCGTCTCCACGGCCGACCAGGTGGGGGCCAAACTCGGCTCCCGCAAGAAGATCTCCGTCTCCTTCGACGAGTGGAACGTCTGGTACCTGAGCCGCGTCCAGGCGGCGGAGGCCGGGCAGGACTGGCCGGTCGCGCCGCCGCTCCTGGAGGACCACTACCACCTCGCCGACGCCGTGGCCTTCGGCAGCCTGCTCATCACGCTGCTGCGGCACAGCGACCGGGTCTCGGCGGCCTGCATGGCCCAGCTCGTGAACGTGATCGCGCCCATCATGACCGAGCCGGGCGGCCGGGCCTGGCGGCAGACGACCTTCCACCCGTTCGCGCAGGCGACACGGCACGCCAAGGGCGACGTCGTGCGGGTCGAGCCCGTCTGCCCGACGTACCAGACGGCCGAGTTCGGCGAGGTGCCCGTGCTCCACGCGGTCGCCACCCAGGACGAGGCGGGCACGACGCTGTTCGCGGTGAACAGGTCGACGACCGAGCCGCTGGAGCTGGAGCTCGACGCGGGGCCGCTGGGCGCAGGTGGAGGCGCCGTGCGGATCGCCGAGGCGACGACGCTCACCCATGAGGACGTGTACGCCCGCAACACCGCCGACGACCCCGATCGGGTGGCACCCCGTCCCAACACCGACCACCGGAGCGATCCGCTCCGGATCGTGCTGCCGCCGGTCTCCTGGAACGTGATCAGGCTCTCGAGGGCCTGACCGGCGACCGCCTCAGACACCCTCTCGACCTGGGGGAACAGCGCCCCCGGGCCGTCCTGGCCAGGCTCCTGGCCGTGCGAGGGGCCGTCGTCCCCACGGAGACTGTACGGCGACACGCCTCCCCACGAGGGGCGGGCCACGCTGCACGCCTACCTCTCCGATCTGCGCCGCCTCATCGAGCCGGGCGGGGGCCACGTCCCCCCGCCCGGCTCCTCCTTGTCGGGCCGAGGAGCGGGGCTCGCCCGACCTGGTGCGGGAGACCTTCTCGCGGACACACCGCCGCTGCGGAAGGCGGCGTTCCACCGCGCCAAGGGAGTAGCCTCCGCGTTCATCAGCCGCTCTCCGTGGGGGTGTCGTCCTTCTCCCACCGCAGTTCGTCCACGACGTCGACGACGCCGCTGACCCTGCGCGTCATGCGTACGACGATCCGCGCGGCGCTGTGCCGGTCCATCCGGCCGGTGAGCGTCACCACGCCGTGGTGGACGTGGACGCCCACCCTGGAGGTGTCGGCCCACAGGCTCCGGCCGAGGATCTCCCCGCGCACCTCGCGCTCGATGTCGCCGTCCGCGCGTACGAACGTCTTGAGCAGGTCGTGGCGGCTGACGATGCCCCGCAGCCGGCCCTCGGCGTCCACGACGGGCAGCCGCTTGACCCCGTGCTCGTCCATCAGGCGGGCGGCCGCGACCGTGGTCGTGCCGGCGGTGACCGTGACGGCGGGGGAGGTCATCAGGTCGGCGGCCGTCTCACCGGCCGCCTTCGTTCGCGCCCCGCCCTCCTGGCCGAGGCGGGCGCGCAGCCACGCGCGCAGGGGCGGCCGGTAGCCCTCGCGGTAGTACTGCTCTCTGAACTCCTCCTTGCGCAGCAGGTCGGACTCGGATACGACGCCGATCACACGGCCCTCCCCGTCCACGACGGGAACGGCGCCCACGGCGCGGGCGATCAGCACTTCGGCGATGTCTCTGAACGGCGTGCCGGCGTGGACGGACGCGACGTCCGTGGTCATGACGTCCTGCACCTTCATGTGCACGGCGGCCTCCCTTCCGGTCGCGGGGCGCCGCCTTTCTCTTCGGGGGAGCGGCCCGTGACTTCCATCCCATCTCCGGGCCGGGGCCTACGGGCAGGGCCGAAGGTCCCGCCGCCGTTCCGGCGTTCCGCGCCGGGCCCGGGCGCGTCGGGCGGGCGGAAGTCCCTCCGCTTGAGGACTTTCGTCTGCTGCGCCGTGGGCAGCGGACACGGTGCGATGGTGGCCGGGAGCACCAACCCCCGGACGTCCGCGTACCGCTTGAGCACAGGAGGAGAAGTACATGGCCGGACAGATCGTCGTCGCCGTCGACGGATCGAAGCCAGCGGCGGCGGCGCTGGAGTGGGCGGCGGACGACGCGCGGCGCCGGGGGGCCGCCCTGAGGATCGTCCACGTGCGAGAGCCGTGGGCGCACGAATACCCGTTCCACGCCGTCGAAGGCTTCGCACAGTCCTACAGCGAGTTCTGCGAGGGCGTGCTCGCGGCGGCCGCCGCCCGCGCCCGCGAGATCGCCCCCGGCCTGGAGTTGACCACGGAGCTCGCCGAGGGAACGGTCGTCGAGACCCTGCGCGCCGGGTCGGCCGGTGCCGACGCCCTCGTGGTCGGCAGCCGGGGGATGGGCGGCTTCTCCGGCCTGGTCCTGGGCTCCGTCGGCCTCGGCCTGGCCGGTCACGCGGAGGTCCCTGTCGTGGTGGTGCGCAAACCGCACCGGGACGAATACCACGAGGTCGTCGTCGGCTTCGACGGATCACCTCATTCGGAGGCGGCTCTGCAGTTCGCCTTCGAGGAGGCCCGGGCGCGGCACGGGCGGGTGCACGCGGTGTACGCCTGGGAGATGCCGGTGTTCTCGCCCTTCGCGATCGGATACGGAACGGCACTCGAGGAGATATTCGACAACGAATGCCGGGCGGCGCGGCTGCGGCTCGCGCCGTGGCGCGACAAGCACCCGGACGTCCCGCTTGTCGAGTCGTCGGTCTGCGGCCACCCGGTCCCGGCGCTGGCCGACGCCTCGCTCGTCGCCGACCTCGTGGTCGTCGGTTCCCGTGGACTCGGCGGCGTGCGCGGCGCGTTGATCGGCTCGGTCAGTCACGCCGTGCTGCACCGCGCACACTGCCCCGTCGCGGTCGTACGGCCCCGCGACGGCGAGCGCTGAGGCTTCGGGCAGGGCCCTCAGCGCTCGCCGTCGGGCACGCGCCAACGGCAATATGCGCGCCGAAGGACCATACGTAAGGCTGCGCAAATACCGTTTTTTTCCTCATATGTCGGGCGCTGAATCTACAATGTAAAGGCGCCATGCTGGTCTCGCTCTATCTGGCCTTCGGCGAGGGCGACTGCAATGGAATCGCGCCAGATGGACATTCGTCATTATGCGAACTATCTCGACATGCAAGCTTTGCCTGTAACTCCAACTAATCGTCTCTGCCGGTTGCTTCGGCTGGAGAGACGCTAAATAATTAATACAGGCTTTCGAATTCCGCGAGGGGGTGTGATGGATCTTCTTGACTCCGATCCTGACCGCCCTCGTCGTTCGAATCGTGCTGATGACGGCTGGTGGGATCGGTTGATCGCCGATTCGCCCTTGTGGTCATCGGAGGGCTCGCTCGCTCACGACGATTGTCCCGTCGGTGACGCGGCCCGGGACGAAGCGGCCACCGGCGCTACCGGGAGCAATGCCGCCGACGGCCAGGGCATGAGTGGCAGTGCCGGCGGTGCCGGGTCCAACGGCGTCCGTGGTGCTGATGCCGTCGATGGTGGCGCTGCAGATGCTGGAACAGGCACCGGGAATGCCGGTGGTCGTGGGCCGGCTGCCGGTCGGGACAGCCGGGAGAAGGGCCGGTCGTCGTGGGTGTTGGTGGGTTCTCTTCGTGAGTCGGCGCAGGCGTTGGCGTTGGCGGCGTTGCCGGACGATGCGGATATCTGTCTTGCTGAGGCTGAGGAGTTGTTGTTCGCGCGGGATCGGATCACCTCCGCGTTGGCGGATCGGGTGGGGCGGGTGCATGGTGCGGGGCAGGCCAAGGAGCATGGGCATGCCTCGACCCGTAGTTGGTTGCGCGCCGCCGCGGGGATGAGCGTCGCGGGTGCGGGCCGCTTGCTGACCTTGGCGGTGGAGTTGGCGCGTCTGCCCCGGGTGCGGGAGAAGTTCGCTGAGGGCGGGTTGGCGGCGGGGGTGGTGGAGGCGATCTGCACGGCCACCGCCCGGTTGAGTGACGAGCACGCCGCCTTGGCCGAGCCGATCCTGCTGGAGCTGGCGGGCAAGGCGGGGGCGGCGGAGGTGGCCAAAGCCGGCCGCTACCTGCGGGCGGTGCTCGACCCCGACGGGGAGGACCGCGACGAGCAGGCCGACTACGCGCGGCGGTTCCTGCGGGTCCGCCCCACCCGGGGCGGCGGGCTGGAGGGAGAGTTCTACCTGCCGCGCGAGGCGGCCGCCCGGCTGCGGGCGCTGCTGGATGCGTATGCCAAGCCGCGCGCTGAAGGTGATGACCGGCCGCTGCGAGTGCGTAACGCGGATGCGTTCATCGCGCTGCTGGAGGAGAAGATCGCCACCGAACTCCTCGTCCTGGTCAACGCCGAATCCCTCCCCACCGACCCCGACCCCACCGATCCCAGCACGGGCCACCCCGCCGACGGGAACGACACCGAAAACACCGGGGACTGCGCCCCCAGCGATGCCGAGGCAACGGCGGGTGCCGGTTCGCAGACAGATGCCGGTGCCGATGCAGCCGCTAGCGCCGCTGCCGAAAGCGCCGACCGTGCCACCACCGCACCCTGCGACGAAAAGGCCGGCGCCCCCGGAGCCGGTGAGCGCGGGACCCATGACAGTGGGGCCCGTGAGAGTGGGGCCCGTGAACAGCAGGCCGGTGGACACCAGGCCGGCGGGCGCGACACCGCGAGCACCGCCTCGGTAAAGGGCGTCGCCAGCGCACCCATACAGGGCGCGGGCTGCGACCCTGCCGAGCAGGACAGCGCCCCCACGGTGGCAGAGAACGGCGCCCCTGGTAAAGCGGAGGCCACCGACCCTGAATGGACTGATCAGGCGGCCGACGCCCGGTTTTCGGGCGGCGGTAGCAAGGGTCCGCACGAAGCGCCTCCGAATACAGCGCGGCCGGATCCTCCTCCCGAGGACCCCGCTGCGCATCACGCCCACGCCGGACATCGGCCTGCGGGGGACCGCTGCCATGGGCAGACCACGCGTGAAGGTCACGGTCACGAGCACCGGGGACACGGCGAGGGCGGATGCGGGTGCGACAACACCGCGCGGTGCTCGTGCGCAGCGCCGCCATGGCCACCGGGAGCGGTGCCAGGAGCGGTGCCAGGAGCGTCACCGGGGGCGGTGTTGGGGACGGTGCCGGGGTTGTTGCTGGCGACCGGGCAGATGCTGCCGGTCTCCAGCGTGCACCGCCTTGCCCGCACCAGCACCCTGGTACGGCTGGTCATGGACGCCGAGGGGCAGGTGCTCGACATGGGCCGCAAG